>JBPCPZ010000028.1:0-8880 GCA_050998655.1 Actinomycetota bacterium | reverse complement strand
CATCAGGGCTGTGAGGAAGGGCACCGTCACGAGACCCATGAACGCCGCACTCGCGGCCCCCTGCAGCACTGCCAGTGAGCCATCGCTCCATCCGGCCCCCGATGCCACGCCGAGGGCCGCGGAGTAGAGGATCCCTTCGAGCAGCCGCAGCCCCAATACGACCGGCAAGAGATACGTGAATGAGCGCAGAGTCTGGCCCGCCAGCAGGGCCCGGGCCCGTGGCCTCGCCTCGGCGAGTGGCCGCTCCTCTACCGCCACCACGTGCGCCAGGGCGGGCGGGCCCAGCAGGACCAGAGGCAGGATGAGGCCGAGGAAGGGGACGAGGTGGGCGAACCCGCCCATGAGCATGGAATAGAGGGCCGCCCCCAGCAGGGATGGGCGCAGAGGACGAAGCTCCCTGTAGGCGTCGGCGAGCGAGCGGCGACGCCCCACGAGATCGGCCGCGATCAGCGCAGCCCCGAGCGCCACGAGGAGGCTGGCAAAGAGCTGAAAGAGCGACTCCCGAGCTATGAAAATGCCCACCCACAACGAATCCGGAGCGTTTGTGCGCCATAGGCCGAAGCCCGCAAGCGGCAGCCAGAAGAGAACCACCCCGAGCACGAGCGACGCAGGCGCCACGCGCCACAACGACGTGCGGTAGAGGCCCAGAGCCGAAGAGACCAGCTGCTTGAAGGACAGGGGAAGCCGCGGGTCTCTATCCGCCACGGATCGAGGAGTTGCTAGCGGCCGACGCGGCGCTTGGCGAACCAGCCCACCAACAGGAGGCCCGCGCCGGCGGCGGCTCCGACTGCCAGTTTCTTGCCCGCCTCGGTTGCCTCGATGCGGGCGCGGCCCATGAGCTCGTCGACCTTCTGGGCGAGGTCGTCTCTGGTCTCTTCTATCTCGGTGACTGTGGTGCTGGAGTTCTGCCCCATGCCTGCCCCTGTACGCCGTCCAAATTCTGCCGAGCCCAAACCCTACCCGAACGATGCATCGGTTCGACGCCGATCTTGCTCGTGGGCTAGACGCCGGTCTTTGCGGTGGCCGACCCCGGTCTCTTGCGCAGCGACTTGGCGAGTTCCACGTCGTCCTTGATCGTCTTCTTGGTGAGCTCGGTCTTGAACGGCGCCTGCAGCTTCTTCTTTGCGATCAGTGCCCCGATGCCGCCGCACACCAGCAGCACCAGCGCGGTCACGAGGTCCGCGACCCACTGCCACAAGAAGGTGTCGAGGCCGTCCCTCAGCGCCAGGAGCACGAACATCATGGCAAGCAACCCGAAGACTCCCGCTATCGCGATGATCACCGCGCCCTTGGCCTTGACCGCGACCGACTCGCCCACCTCCTGCTTGGCGAGTTCGATCTCCTTGCGAAAGAGAGTCGAAATGTCCTCGGTGATCTCCCTCATGAGCTGGCCGACGGACCGGTTTCCCGGCCGCTCATTTCGGTAGTAGTCCTCGGTCGATGGTCTGCTGCCTGTTGTGGTCATGGGCCCCCTCCTGCCTGGTTGGGTCTGCTGGAACCGATGGGTATCGGACTCGTTCCTCGGGTGAGGCGTCGTTCGGCCAGCACGACATTAAGCTCGGCGGACAAGAGCGTAATGCGTGAGATCAAAAAGGCGGCGATGAGGAACGTTGCGGCTGCCGCGAAGGCTCCGAATGTCGCCTCCCTGCTCTTGGCGCCGCTGGCAATGTAGAGGGAGCTCAGCGCCTTCAACAGCTCGAACGCAACCGCTCCGGCGATGGCGCCCGGAAGTACGGCATGCCACGACCGCTGCGCACCACCCAGGTTGCGGAAGGCGCTCGCGAACAGGCCGGTGCTCACGAGAAGGCCGCCCAACAGGCCGACCAGCGCAAACAGCCGGGCCAGGGCGGAGCCTTCCCCGAAGGTTTGATCCGAGAAGTTCGCAACGCCACCCAAGCCGGCGGTCAACACCGCCGCCGGTCCCAACAGGGCGAGCCAGCGCAGGGACTTGAGCCTCTTCTGTACGAAGGTGCCCTCCTCGGTGATGTGGTCGAGCCTGTTCAGGGAGTGCTCCAGCGCCACGACCGCCCCGGATCCTGTGTATAGGGTCAGAGCGAGCGCGGTGAAGGCGAGGCTGCCGGCCCTCTTCTGGAAGAAGCCCAATCCCGCCTCCTGCAGAACGTTCGCGAGCAGGGGAACCGCCCCCACGCCCGCCTCGAGAAGGTCTTGCCTGAGCTTCTCGTTGCCTCGGGCGACGAAACCGAGTACCGACACTGCGAACAGAAGCAGGGGGAAGATCGAGAAGAAGATGTAATAGGTGAGGGCAGCGGCGTGGGTGGCGCCGTCGTCCTCGGAAAACCGCTTGAACGTGGTCATGGCGATGTCGACCACGGAATAGCGAGCCCGCGCCCGCTCGAGTCTCAGCTTGGCCTGGGAAACCGCGTTGGTGACGGCGCTCAGGGCGCTATCCGGCGCGCAGGACTTTGTTGGCCTTGAGGCATTTCGTGCATACGTTCAGCCTCTTGGCCGTGCCTTCCACTAGCACGCGCATCCGCTGGATGTTTGGGTTCCAGCGCCGGCGTGTGAGCCGGTGCGAGTGCGAGATGTTGTTGCCGAAGCCCGGCTTCTTTCCACAGATATCGCAAACCGATGACATAGCGGCCAAGGCTACCGCATGGCGGGCCGACCGGTGGTGGCCAACCGTCGATCACCGGCGCCGGTGGTGGCCAGAGTGCGGTGGTCTACCGCTAACCACCGAAAAGGTGGTTGATGTGAGACCGTCTACGGCTAGCCTCCGGGCCCCACCCCCCCGCCTCGTGCCCGACGAGAACATTCCAATACGAGTGAGGAGGGGTGCCCGGCGCTAGGCTGAAAGACATGGCCGAGACCATCACGCTGCCCGTCAGAGGGCTCGAGCTCTTCGCCGCGCCCGCCAAGAGAACCCCGCTCAAGCGCAAAGAGGGCGCCCTCGAGAGGCTCGGCATTACCAGCGTCCAAGACCTCTTGCAGCACTACCCCCGCTATCACGTCGATCGAACGCAGCTGAGGACGATCTCGGAGCTGCGCCGGGAGCCGCAGGACAACGAGGTCCAGATGCACGCCACGGTCAAATCGATCAAACCTCCCTTTCGCACCAAGTCGGGCAAGAGGATGATCGTGGGGAGCATCGGGGACGAAACGGGCGTGTTAAGCGTCACCTGGTTCAACCAGGACTGGGTGGCACGGGCACTGCGGCCGGGAACCGAGGCTTTCTTCTATGGGCGCGTGAGCCGCTACAAGGGCAAGCTGCAGATGACCGCCCCTCGTTTCGAGATCGTCCGCTCGGGCCGCGAACCCTTCAACGTCGGGCGCATAGTCCCCATCTATCCGGCCACGGCCGAGCTCTCGAGCGACGGCCTGCGCCGCCTGATGTGGGACGCACTGCACGAGCACTCAGCAGTTGCGGACCCGTTGCCAGACCACCTCAGGCAATCGCTGGGACTGCTCCAGAGGCGCGAGGCGATAAGTCTCATCCACTTTCCCGAGACAAAGAAGGACGTCCTCGCCGCCCGCCGCCGCCTGGTTTTCGACGAGGTCTTCACGCTCCAACTAGGTCTCGTCTATCGCAAGCGCCGGGTCGAGCGCACCGTGCAGGGACTGCGCCAGATGGAGTCGGGTGAGGGCTCTCTCGCGGAGACATTCATGCACGCGCTCCCGTTCGAGCCCACCGGGGCGCAGCGGCGCGCCTGCGCGGCGGTGGCCTCGGACATGGCTAAGCCCTACCCCATGCATCGCCTTATCGAAGGCGAGGTCGGTTCGGGAAAGACCGTGGTCGCCCTCTTTGGCTGTCTTGTCGCCATCGCGAGCGGGCATCAGGCCGCTTTCATGGCTCCCACTGAGGTGCTCGCAGAGCAGCACTATCTGACGGTCTCAGAGCTGCTCGGCCGGGCGTTTGGCGCCGAGGAGGCTCGTAACCTGTTCGCCTCGATCTCGCGCCGCCCCGTTGTTCGTCTCTTGACCGGCTCGACGCCCGAGGCGCAGCGCGCCGAGATCCTCGCCGCCACCACCGCCGGTGAAATCGATCTGCTGATCGGCACGCACGCGCTGATTCAGAGCTCGGTCGACATCCCCCAGCTGGGGCTGGCAGTGGTGGACGAACAACACCGCTTCGGCGTGCATCAGCGCAAGGGGCTGGGGGCAAAGTCCTTCGCCGACGGCGAACCTGACATCCTGGTGATGACGGCAACACCGATACCCCGCACTCTCGCGGTGTCGATCTACGGCGATCTCGATATTTCGATACTTGATGAGCTTCCCTTGGGCCGGCGCCCGGTCCAGACATCGATCGCCCCCACTGAGGCAGAGCGGCAGGCGGCGTACGAGCTCATTCGCTCTGAAGCAAAGGCCGGCCGCCAGGCGTTCGTGGTTTATGCGTTGCGCGAGGAGTCCCGCACCACCGATTTGCGGGACGCCAAGAGCGAGGCTCGGCGCCTGCAGAAGGACGTCTGGCCGGAGCTCTCGGTGGGCCTGGTCCACGGCGACATGAAGGCGCAGGACAAGGAAGCGGCCATGTCGGCCTTCAGGAAAGGTTCGACCCAGGTTCTGGTTGCCACCACGGTCATCGAGGTGGGAGTCGATGTGCCCAACGCCACGGTGATGTTGGTAGAGGACGCCGAGCGCTTCGGGCTCGCCCAGCTGCACCAGCTGCGAGGCCGCATCGGTCGCGGCGAGCACGACTCCTATTGCGTGCTGGCGACGGGTGTAGACCTCGAGGCTGCACAGGAGCCCTCCGCGCGCGCCGCCGTCGAGCGGTTGACCGCGATCAGGGACACCACCGACGGCTTCCGTCTGGCGTTAGTCGACCTTGCGCAGCGAGGCGAGGGCCAGCTGTTCGGCGCTCGCCAGTCGGGCATGCCGCAGCTCAAGATGACCCGCGTGCTCGAGCATCAGGACGCGATCATCGAGGCGCGTGAGCTGGCGGTTAGGTTGTTGGAGGAGGATCCCGAGCTGCAGCACCCGGAGCATCGTGCTCTCGAACGCGAGATGAGAGCCCGGTTCCCGGAACGCTCTCTGGAGGTCGTGCAGTCGGGCTGAAAAACCTTGGCTCACTGAATTGGGGGTTATGTTGAGCCTATGCGAGTAATTGCGGGAAAGGCTAAGGGACGTCGGCTGCGCGCTCCCACCTCCGGCACGCGGCCAATGACCGATCAGATGAAGGAGTCGCTGTTCTCCGCGCTCGGAACCATGGACGGTTTTCGGGTCCTGGACCTCTATGCGGGCTCGGGCTCGCTCGGACTGGAAGCATTGTCCCGGGGGGCAAGCGCCACCACGTTCGTCGAAAGCGCGCACGAGGCGATAGTCAAACTCCAAGCCAACATCGAGGCGACCGGGTTGGGCTCTCGTTCCGAGGTGCAGTGGACACAGGTCGCCTCCACTCTGGTCCGTCCCGCCGACGATCGCATGGACCTAATCTTCATCGACCCTCCCTACGGCATGCCGCTGGCGGACGTGAGGCGCGACCTCGAAGCGGTCGTTATGGGTGGGTGGCTCGCGGATGCGGGCAGGATCGCCCTCCATCGTCCCCTGAAGGAGAGCCGTATAGAGCCGTTTGGGCTGCAGCTTGTGTGGGAGCGTGACTATGGCCAGGCGCATCTCTATGTGTTCGCACACGAGGACGAAGAGGGCTCGCCAGAGGACTCGGAGTAAGCACCAATGGTGAGGGCCCTGTGTCCGGGGTCGTTCGACCCCGTAACCAACGGTCACGTCGATGTGATCGAGCGGGCCTCCCGCTACTTCGAGGGCGTGGTGGTGGCAGTCAACAGAAGCCTTTCCAAGAACCCCATGTTCACGCTCGAGGAACGCACGGCGATGGTGTGCGATGCGCTCTCCGGCCTCGGCAACATCGAGATCTCGTCGTTCGACGGCCTCCTCGTCGATCACGCCCGGACGCTCGGGATCACCCTCGTGATCAAAGGACTACGGGCGGTGTCCGATTTCGAGTACGAGCTGCAGATGGCTCAGATGAACTCACGACTCGCGCCTGAGCTCGACACGATGTTCATCACCGCCAAACCCGAATGGGCGTTTCTGTCTTCGAGCCTGGTCAAGGAGGTCGCGCGCCACGGGGGCCGGGTGGAGGGCCTCGTCCCCAAGGGAGTCCAGAGCGCGCTCGAGGAGATAGCCGTAAACGGGCGATGAGCATGGCAATCTGACTAATAGGACCAAGCTGGATCGTTCTGCCACAGAGCAGCCGGGGACACGGATAGTGGGAGAGGGGATCAATGGATATCGTTGAACGTCTGGAGGAACTGCAGGTTCTTGTGGAGGAGGCCAAGTCGGTCCCGTTCTCCTCCAGCGCGGTGATTGATCGAAATGAGTTTCTGGAACTGATCGCGCAGCTCAAGCAGGCGGTCCCTGATGAGGTGAGGCAGGCTCGCTGGATGGCGCGCGACCGGGACGAGCTCTTGGCGCGCGCTCGCAAGGAGGCGGACCGCCTCTTGACCGAGGCCCGGGAGCAGCGCGACCGGCTTCTGTCGCGCTCCGAAATCGTTCACGAGGCCAAGCGCGAGTCTGAGCGCCTGGTCGACGAGGGTAAGGCGAAAGCAGCTCGGACGCGGCTGGAAGCCGAGGACTACATCGACCAGAAGCTCGCCGGCTTCGAGATTCTGCTCAACAAGACCCTGGCCACGGTCGCCCGTGGCAGAGAACAGCTCATCGCACCGCGGGGCGAAGAGGGGGAGGAGCCGAGGGAGGAGCAGGACCCCTTCGATGGCGCCCACCTGAACGAGCCCGCTCTCTAAGAGCCGAACTCCGCCGAGTGGATAGTGGTTGCCATACAACCTTGACCACCACTCGGCATGTCTGGCCCGCCAAATCCTGGCAAAAAAGCGCCTCTGATATCATTTCCCTACTTCGCGGGCCGCATGGAGAGCCCGCAGCGCGCGCAAAAGGGGCGACTCGTTAAGTGCCTAATTTAAGCATCTCGGTCGACGACATCCTCGGCCAGCCCGGTCTGCGGCGGGACATCGTCGTGGCAGCACCTGTCCCCGATGCCGGGGTGGCCCTGGCGCGTCTCAGCGACAAACCGGTGGAAGCGGAGCTGTGCGCTCAGAGCGTCGTCGAAGGAGTGCTCGTCACCGGTCGTCTGCGGGGCTCCGGAGGCGCGGACTGCGCCCGGTGCGCGCGCCCGGTGCCGCTCGATATAGCACTCGAGCTTTGCGAGCTCTTCGTCGAACCCGGCCACGAGCTGGCGGACGAGGCATATGAGCTGTCGGGGACAGAAATCGATCTCGAACCCGTCTTTCGCGACGCCATGACTCTTGCCCTGCCCCTCAACCCGTTGTGCGATGCCGGCTGCAAGGGTCTCTGCCCCCACTGCGGTCGGGACCTGAACGAGGGGGTGTGCGCGTGCCGCGTAGAGAGCTCAGACCCGCGCTGGGCGCCCTTGGAGGAGCTCAAGATGAAGCTGTCCCAGACAGCCTCGAGGGAATCGATTTGAACAAAGAGGGATCGACCTAGAGAAAAGAAGGTTCCGGAAGGGCGAGATCGAGCGGCGAACGCCCGGGCCGGACGGCGAGGAGGAAGCAGTGGCCGTACCCAAGCGAAGGAAGACGAGATCGAAGATGCGCATGCGGCGCTCCCATTGGCGCGCCGAGGCCCCCACCTACTCGTCCTGTCCCCATTGTCGGCAGCCCAAGCTGCCCCACCGAATTTGCCCCAACTGCGGCTACTACGCGGGTCGCCAGGTTGTCGAGACGGACTAGCACTTCGGTCGTTCTGGGGGCTTTGGGGCTTCCGGCCCCGCCGGGGTCCATCTATGAGCAGGCGCTGACTCACCGCTCGTATGCATTTGAGCGGCCTGAGCCGGGGGAGCACAACGAGCGGCTTGAGTTTCTTGGGGACGCCATCCTGGGGGCACTGGTCACCGACCTCATCTATCGCACCAATCCGGAGCTCGATGAAGGACATTTGGCGAGGTTGCGTGCTTCGCTTGTCAGCACCCAGGCGCTGGCCGCGCTCGCCCGTCGGCTGGGGCTCGGCAACCACATGTTGCTGGGCCGGGGAGAGCGAGCGTCGGGAGGGTGCGACAAGTCTTCCCTTCTAGCCGACACCTTCGAGGCGTTGGTGGGCGCGGCCCACATCGACAAGGGCAGTCAGCATGTCGCTACGGTTCTGGTTCCCCTCTTCACTGCGCGCATGGTCGAAGTCGCGGCCGAGGGCGGTGGCCACGATTCGAAGACGGCGCTGCAGGAAGTGATCGTGCGCCTGTATGGGACCAGGCCCCTCTACCGGGTCGCTTCCAGTGGGCCCGACCATGCCAAACGCTTCAACGCCGATGTCTTCGTCGACGACCGGTCGTGCGGCAGCGGTTCGGGGAACAGCAAGAAGGAGGCGGAGCAGAACGCGGCCCGTCACGCGCTGGACAGGATGGCCGAGTGGACTGTGGAGGGAGATTCTGGTGCTCGAGCTAGTTGAGGCTTGTCCTCACTCCGTCGTGATGCCCGGGAGGTCGAGCGTTGGAGGATAGGACCAGAGTCCACGTGTTCGTCGACGGCGAGCTTGATGCGAGTGACTTCCCGAAGGCCGTCGCCGACAAGGCTTCCGAGTTGGGCGTCACGGGTTGGGTACGCATGCTTCCGGACGGCCGGGTCGAAGCCGTTCTGGAGGGGCCGCGCGACGAGGTCTATCGGGTCGTCGGGCTATGCCGGGCCGGGCCCAATGGGGTCAGGGTGGCGGGGGTTCAGGTCGACCGCGAGTCGCCGCAGGACGAGCAGACCTTCACGATCAAGTAGCACGCGGCCGCCATTCGCGCCGGGTGGTGGATAAAGATTGCTGGCAACCGCCCAATGACGGCTGGACTGGCCCAAGCTCCCAAACTGGCCCACGCTCCCAAACTGGCCCACGCTCCCAAACTGGCCCACGCTCCCAAACTGGCCCACGCTCCCAAACTGGCCCACGCTC
>JBPCPZ010000004.1:0-3847 GCA_050998655.1 Actinomycetota bacterium | reverse complement strand
AGGAGCCCGCCACCCAGTCGCCGGATCCTGATGTCGCCGTCACTCCCGCCCCGGCCCCCAGTGAACGGGCACGGGTCGCGGTGGAGGCCGCTCTGGACCAAGTGGGGAAGCCGTATCAGTGGGGCGCGGCCGGTCCCGACTCGTTCGATTGCTCGGGGCTGACGATGTGGTCGTGGGCCCAAGCGGGGGTGGCTCTACCACACAACTCTGGAGCACAATATGCGGCCACCACTCGAGTCGACCAGTCCGATTGGGAGCCCGGCGACCTGCTCTTCGCCGGGAGTCCCATTCACCATGTCGGGATGTACATCGGCAACGGGCAGATGGTGGAGGCGCCTTACACCGGGGCCTATGTGAGGGTGGTATCGGCCTATCGCTCGGACTATGTGGGGGCGGGCCGCCCCGGCGTTTAACTGCCACCCCTTCCAAAGGTGGCTGGTGCGAGACAGTCGCACGTCAGCCTCCGCGCCACACGGCCCCCGCGGGCTCCGCTAGGTTGAGTCCATCATGGTCGTAGCGGCAGAACGCTCCTACAGGGACGCGGTGCGATGGATCAAGACGGAGCGGCCTCCGCTGAGGCGGGCAGCCTTTGCCCGGCGAGCCACTCGAACCACCATCCTCACCGGGCTCACCCTTATGGGCGGCATCGGGCTACTGTCGCCGACAAGCTTCCGAGTGGTGAGAGGACGGACCTCGCTCAGGGACTGGCCCCCCGTGGTGGTCGCCTGTCTGGTACTAGCCTGTGTGATCTACGGGGTACTCCGGCGGGCCGAGATTCTCTCATTGTTGGAACGCTTCCGCGATCCCTACATCCGGCCGCTCACCGAGCATCCGGGCTTCGACGGCGCGGCCGATGCGCTGGCCGCCTGTCCACGCGCCTACAGGGCTCGCTTTGCCCTCGTGTTCGTCTACCGCCCCCTGGCGATGGGCTTGGTCGCCTGCGTGGCCGCGTTGTCGACCGCCTACTTCGTGATAGATGCAGTCCTCGCCCGTGGCCTCGTCGGCTGGAGCCAGCCCGTGTATGCCCTCGTGTTCCTGTGCTTGTCGGTCACGCTGTTCTATCTCGCCGCGCCCAAGCTCTCCACGTGGAGAGTCGCCGCCAGCGTGCACAAGGAAGTCACGACCGGTTATTGACTCAAGAGGCTCGTCCGACGACGCTCGGGTAACGCCTGCTCCAGCGCCGCCCACAAGCGGGAGGAGTCTCCCGCGAACACATCGCCGGTGACAAGCCCGGTCTGGTCTTCGGTGTCTTGGACGGCGGCCTTCGCCTCGGCGGCGCTCATCCGGGAGCAATTCAAGGCGATGCAGGCAACTCGAGCCGGACGCACAGTGGCGGCCATGTCTTCGTAGCGGGCAATTACCTCGGGAAGCGGAGGGAGTGCCGTGTAGGGAGGCTCTTCGATGGCGGTTCTGCCTGCCTGATGACACAGCACGAGGACATGAGGGGCGCTTCCGTGGAGCAGACCCAAGGTCACGCCTGCGTAAGCGGGATGCCACAGGCTTCCCTGCCCCTCGACCATCAACACATCGGACGAGGGATGGGTTTCACACACGAGAAGCTCCGCGGCTCCCGAGACGAAGTCGGCGACGACCCGATCGACCGCGATACCCCGTCCCGCGATCATGATGCCGGTCTGACCCGTGGCGACGAACTCGGTCGAGAATCCCTTGATGTGCCCGGCGCGGGCCAGCTCGAGAGCGACCGTCATCTTGCCCACCGAACAATCGGACCCCACGGTGAGCACCGTGCGCTTGGGAATTCCGATGCTCCTGCCGGTGAACAGCGGAATCTTGGAGGGAGGTTCTCGGACGTCCCACAGCGTGGCCCCTGAGGCGCGTGCCAGTTTGACGAGCTCGCGGTCGTGACGGAGAAAACGGTGAAGTCCGTTGGCGATCTCGAGACCCGCCTCCAGCGATTCGCGAATCCACGCCCGCCAGTGATCCGGTAGCCATCCACCTGGCGTTGCCACGCCGAGCAACAGAGAAGTTGGAGCGTGGGCCAGACCTTCTGCGACCGAGGACACGATCGGGGCATCTCGTTCTAGCTGCGGCATCACCTCGGCCAGCGAGCGTCCCGCAAATTCGGGATCGATTACGGCAGCGATCTCATCCCTGCTGTAGCGGATCACGCCATGAGCCGTCTTCGCGTCGCGCGCGGCGAGGTAGCCGTCGGTGAGGACGAGCCAAGATCGGGCCGTCACGCCCGCCTTGTCACGCCGAGGCCGGGACCCGGTGGCAAGAGCAGCATCCCCTTGTCATAACCCACTCCAGGCCAGGGGTCGTACCTCAGCAGCAAAGGACCGTCGATATCGACGAAGTCGGCGAGCCCAGCGACGCTCGCCTCGGCGGTGGCGGCGACCCCGGAAGTGAGGTCGCAGCCGAGCATTACTCCCAACGAATGAGCACGAGCCACCGCCGCTGCGCGCACCGCCTCCCTGATGCCTCCCGTCTTGCGCAGCTTCAGGTTGACGCCGTCGACTGTTCCCGCAAGCGCTGCGACATCCGCCGCCGTGCGGACATCTTCGTCGGCATAAATGGGAATCGATGTGGATCTCGTGACGCGGCTCAGGGCGCCGAAGTCTCCGGAGGGGATGGGCTGTTCGCAAAGCTCGATGTCGAACCGCTCCAGCGCCTTCAGCCGCTCAGTCGCCTGGGCTTCGCTCCATCCTTCGTTGGCGTCGAGGCGGATGCGCCCCGAGTAAACGGAGCGCATCGCCTCGATCATCTCGACGTCTGCTTCGAAGCCAACCTTCACCTTCAAGATGGGATGGTCGCTCAGTTCCTCAGCCTTGGTCACAGGGCGGGAGGGCTCGGTGATCGCAAGCGTCACCGAGGTCGGGGGCAGTGGGCGCCCGGACAATCCCAGCAGCTCCCTCACCGACAGGCCGGCGCGCCTAGCGGCGAGGTCGTGCAACGCGATGTCGAGCGCGCTGCGGGCCGGTCCCGCATCCAGGAGCGAGGAGAGACCCTCGAGATCGAAGGGACCGTCGAGTGCGTCGAGGTCGAGCCTCTCGAGCTGATCCACGACCTCCTCGGGCGACCCCTCCGGGCTGCACTCGCCGATCCCAGTTTGACCAGAGTGGGACACTTTCACGAACACGCTGGTCGCCACATCCCACGAGCGGCGCGCGATGGTGAACGGCTCCGTCAATTCGAGGTCCACGGCGAAGGCTTCGAGCTTCCACCTAGCAGCGCGCACGCTACATAATGTCCTTATGAGCACTAACACTTTGAAGACCTATATTTTGCTTGCCGGCCTGGGCGGACTGTTGGTTCTGGCCGGATCCTTCTTCGGACGCGGCGGCGCCATCATCGGCCTGCTCATCGGGCTGGTGTTCGTAGGGGGGTCCTACTGGTTCTCGGACAAGCTCGCGATCAAGGCCTCCCGGGCGCGACCCGTCTCCGAGCAGGAGGCACCGGAACTCTATCGAATCGTACGAGACCTGACGATGCGAGCGAACATGCCGATGCCCAGGCTCTTCGTCACGCCAAGCCCCCAGCCCAACTCCTTCGTCACCGGTCGCAACGACGATCAGGCTGCGGTCGCCGTAATCCAAGGCATCATGAGCACGCTCTCCGATGACGAGCTGCGCGGTGTGCTTGCGCACGAGCTGGCGCACGTCAAGAACAACGACATCCTGATCGGCTCTGTGGCCGCCGCGGTCGCAATGGGCATCACGTTTTTGGCTCGCATGGTTATGTGGGGAGCAATGTTCGGCGGGGGCCGAGACGACGAGGGTGGTGGCAATCCCTTGGGCCTGCTGGCTATGGCGTTCCTGGCCCCGATGGCCGCAGGACTCCTCCAGATGGCGCTGTCGCGCTCGCGCGAGGTCGAGGCCGACCGCAG
>JBPCPZ010000002.1:0-12960 GCA_050998655.1 Actinomycetota bacterium | reverse complement strand
CATCGGGGCCTCCACCGAGACGATCCGGAGGGCCGAGGACCGGCGCGTGTTCAAGGAGACGATGGCCGCCGCGGGGCTGTCGCTGCCGCGCTCCGCCTTCGGCTACTCCGTGGCCGAGGCCGTGGCTGCCGCAGAGGAGATCGGGTTGCCGGTCATCATCAGGCCCTCCTACGTGCTCGGCGGCGGGGGCTCGGGAGTGGTGTCTGACCTCGACTCCGTGCGGAGGGTGGCGGCCGAGGGGCTGCGACTGTCCAGCATCTCAGAAGTACTGGTCGAGGAGTCGATCGAAGGCTGGAGGGAGTTCGAGCTCGAGCTGATGCGCGACCGCAACGACAACGTCGTCGTGGTGTGCTCGATCGAGAACCTCGACCCGATGGGCGTGCATACCGGGGACTCAGTGACCGTTGCCCCGGCGATGACTCTGACCGACGTCGAGTACCAGGCGATGCGCGACGATGCCATCAGCGTCATGCGAGCGGTCGGGGTCGAGACCGGCGGCTCCAACGTGCAATTCGCAGTCGAGCCCGCCACCGGCCGCCGGGTGGTCATCGAGATGAATCCACGCGTGTCGCGCTCGAGCGCGCTGGCGTCCAAGGCGACCGGCTTCCCGATCGCCAAGATCGCCGCCAAGCTCGCGGTCGGCTACTCGCTGGACGAGATACCCAACAACATCACCGGAGTGACCCCGGCCTCGTTCGAGCCTTCGATCGACTACGTGGCGGTCAAGCTTCCGCGTTTCTCGATGGAGAAGTTTCCCGCCTCGGGCGGGCTCGGGACCAAGATGAAATCCGTGGGCGAGGTTATGGCCATGGGCCGGACCTTCCTCGAGGCGCTGGGCAAGGGGCGGCGGGCGCTCGAGACGGAGCCGGGCGCCGTTGGCTCGCTGTCCCTCGAGCAGGTGCGCGCCAGGCTCACCGAGCATCATCCCGACCGCCTCGAGCTAATCGAGCGCGCCCTCGAGCTCGGCCTGGAACGAGACGAGGTGGCGGCGACGGCCCGGCTAAGCCCCTGGTTCGTCGCCCAACTCGAACGTCGCGTCGAGGGGCTCCGAGTGCTCCGGCAGATCCCTTCATTGGCCCGGGCGAACGAGGCGGAGCTACGACGCGCCAAGCGGCTCGGACTGTCCGACGTAGAGATCGCCTCGTGCCTGTCCAGCTCCGAGGCAGAGGTGAGGGCTCGCCGCAAGGCTCTCGGGGTGCTCCCGAGCTACAAGAACGTCGATACCTGCGCGGCCGAGTTCGAGGCCTTGACGCCGTATCTCTACTCGGCCTACGAGGACGAGGACGAGGGGCTGCCGCGTGCGGTGCCCAAGGTCGTGATCCTGGGATCAGGGCCCAACCGCATCGGCCAGGGAATCGAGTTCGACTATTGCTGCGTGCATGCCGCACTCGCCCTGGGGGAGGCCGGCTACGAGACCATCATGGTGAATTGCAACCCGGAAACCGTCTCGACCGACCCCGAGACCTCCGACCGCCTCTACTTCGAGCCGCTGACCTTCGAGGACGTCATGAACGTGATCGAGCGCGAACGGCCCGACGGCGTGATCCTCACTCTGGGGGGCCAGACCCCCCTGAAGCTGGCAGCCGCCCTCGACGCCGCCGGGGTGAGCATCCTCGGCACCCCGGTCGAAGCCATCGACAGGGCCGAGGACCGCGAGCGCTTCGCCGCGCTGCTGGCCGACCTCCGCCTCCCACACCCACCCGGGGGCATCGCCCGCTCGCTCGACGAAGCCGTCGCCACGGCGACGACCATCGGATATCCGGTGCTGGTGCGGCCGTCCTACGTGCTCGGGGGGCGGGCCATGGAGATCGTCTACTCGGAGGGCGGGCTGAAGCGTTACCTGTCCGCTCACGGCGGGGGGGCGGTCTGGGCCGAGCATCCCGTGCTGGTCGATCGCTTCTTGGAGGGGGCCATCGAGGTCGACTGTGACGCGGTCTTCGACGGCGCGGAGATGTTCGTGGGCGGGGTGCTAGAGCACATCGAGGAGGCGGGCATCCACTCCGGCGACTCGGCCTGCACTCTGCCGCCCATCACGTTGAGCGAGCGTCAGATCCGGCTCGTCTCCGAGCACACCGAGGCGCTCGCCAGAGGGCTCGGGGTGCGGGGACTCTTGAACGTCCAGTACGCGCTAAAGGACGAGACCGTCTACGTGCTCGAGGCCAACCCGCGCGCCTCGCGCACGGTCCCGTTCGTGTCCAAGGCGACCGGCGTCCCGCTCGCCAAAGTGGCGGCGAGGATGATGGCGGGGGCCTCCCTGGCCCAGCTGCGGGACGAGGGCCTGCTCCCGGCGGGGCCGAGCTCATCGAGCATCTCGCACATAGCGGTCAAGGAGGCGGTGATGCCGTTCGACCGCTTCCCCGGCACCGACACCGTGCTGGGCCCGGAGATGCGCTCGACCGGAGAGGTCATGGGCATCGACGACAGCTTCGGGCGCGCCTTCGGGAAGGCCGAGATCGCCGCAGGAGTACGGCTTCCGGCCAAGGGCACGGTTTTCATTTCGGTGGCGGACCGCGACAAGCGCGCGGTGGTGTGGCCGGCCAAGCGGTTGTCAGAACTCGGCTTCGACATCCTCGCCACCAAGGGGACTGCGGAGGTGCTGGGGCGCTGGGGCGTGGATGCGGCAGTGGTACCGAAAGCGAGCGCAGGCAACCAGGGTGGGGGGGATGGCGCGGACAACGTCGTCCAGCGTCTGCGCCGGGGCGAGATCGACCTCGTCCTCAACACTCCCTGGGGGCCGCGCGCCCGCAGCGACGGCTACTTCAGTAGGACGGCGGCGGTCGAGGCGGGGGTGCCTTCGATCACCACGGTCGCCGGAATGGCGGCAGCGGTGCAGGCAATCGAGTCGCTCGCGGGCCAGCCTGCGCGCGTACGGTCACTGCAGGACTACCTTTCATAGCCATGCTGACCGCGGTGGGGGAGGTCCTGACTCACAAGAAATACGGCGAGCACTTCCACTCGCTCACGATCGTCGCACCCCAGATCGGCGAGCAGGTGGCCCCGGGCCAGTTCGTCAACGTCGCCTCGGACACCGATCGCTCGTTCATCCTGCGCCGCCCGTTCTCCGTCTACCGTGTACATAAGCGCGGGGGATGGGCCGCCACCATCGAGATCGTCTTCGACATCAGGGGCCCGGGTACCAAGCATCTCGCCCAAGCGCGCGCTCACGACACGGTGGGGCTGCTGGGGCCGTGCGGACAGGGCTTCAAGCTGCCCTCCGCCCGCTCTCACTGTCTGCTGATTGGAGGGGGGATTGGAGCGGCGCCGCTGTTCTTCCTGGCGGACGAACTGCGTAACGAGGGCCACCGTGTCGACGTGATCATGGGGGCCCGCTCGATTCATCGCCTGCTCAACGCCATCGACGTCAGACGGCTGGCGTCCGTGTCACGGATCACCACCGAGGACGGCAGCATGGGCCAGGAGGGAGTCGTCACCGACGTGATCGACGACATGGTCGAGCGCTGCTCCTCCGACATCGTCTACGCATGTGGCCCCCACCCCATGCTGGCCGCGGTGGCCCAGATGTGCAACGAGCGGGCCCTGCCGCTTCAGGTTGCGATCGAGGAGCTCATGGCATGCGGTTACGGCGTCTGCATGACCTGCGTGATCCCCGTCCGCACCGGGTCGACCCGCGCCGGCTCTGAGGAGCGCGTCTACGCGCGGGTATGCACCGAGGGCCCCGTGTTCGACGGCGCCACCGTGTGCTGGTTCGAGAACGAGGGGCGGGTGACGGCGGAGCAGGCCGAACCGCCGACGGGCGGCCTTTCGCCCCGCACAGGCGCGGACGAGACGCGGCAGGCAGAGCTAGCCCCTCCGGGGAACTGATGGCTTCACTGACGTCCGAGCTGGGCTCGGTGGCGCTTCGAAGCCCGGTCCTCCTTGCCTCAGGCACCTTTGGTGCGGGTAGGGAAGGGGCGCAATTCGTGGAGCTGTCGCGGCTCGGGGGCATCATCGTCAAGTCGATGACCGCGTCGCCGTGGAAGGGCAAACCCACGCCGCGAATGTGCGAGACGCCGTCGGGGATGCTCAACGCGATCGGCATTCAGAACAAGGGGGTCGACTACTTTCTCGCCGAGGACCTCCCCTGGTTGAGACGGCAAGACGCCACTGTGTTCGCCTCGATTGCCGGAAACAGCGTGCGGGAGTTCGTGAAGGTCGCCGACAAGCTGCGCACCGGGGGCCGGGGCATTTCCGGCGTCGAGCTCAATATCTCCTGCCCCAACCTGGAGGACCAGAGCAACATGTTCGCGCATTCCGCCGCGTCCACCGAGGCCGTGACCTCGGCGGTGGTGAGGGCGCTGCCACGAATCCCGGTGTTCGCCAAACTGTCACCCAACGTCACCTCGCTGGTCCAGATAGCCGAAGCCGCACTGGGTGCGGGGGCCGCGGGTCTGTCGCTCGTCAACACGGTCTTCGGCATGGCGATCGACGTGGAGGAGCGCGTGCCCAGACTCGCCGGCACGATCGGCGGCCTGTCGGGCCCCGCCATCCGTCCGGTGGCGGTGCGGGCCGTACACGAGGTCCATCGTGCCTTTCCCGAAGCCCCCATCATCGGGCAGGGCGGCATCGCGTCGGCTAGCGACGCACTCGAGCTCGTCCTCGCAGGCGCCACCGCAGTCGCCGTGGGCACGGCCAACTTCATCAATCCGCGCGCCGCGCTCGAGATCACGGAAGGTATCGAGGCCTATATGGAGCGTCACGGGGTCGCCTCGGTCGGAGAGCTAGTTGGGGCCGTCAAGCTCTAGGGTGTTCAAACGCCCATGTTGTGCGATTGACCACGAATTGGTGGTTGAAGGCACATGTTGTGCGATCGACCACCTCAGGGTCCGCACATGGTAGAGCTCGCCCCCAAGCCTCACTCTGCCCTCTGCATTGCGCTCGACACCACCGACCGGGCTGCGTTCAAGCACCTCGCCAAGCTGACCCAGCACAGCGCCGGCGTCTTCAAGGTGGGGCTCGCCGCGTTCTGCTCTTTGGGGCCGGACGTGGTCGTCGAGCTCGCCACGCAGCGGCCGGTTTTTCTGGACCTCAAACTGCACGACATCCCCGCTCAGGTGGCCGGCGCCGCGGGAGTAGCGCAAGAGATTGGCGCTACTTACGTCACCGTCCATGCCGCGGGGGGACCCGAGATGGTGGCGGCCGCCGCCGGCGCCGCTCCCCAATGCGGGATTCTGGGGGTGACGGTGCTCACGAGCCTTGATCAGGCGATGCTGGCCCGCATTGGCGTCCCGGTCCCGATCGAGGAGCAGGCCGTCCGCCTCGCCGAGATCGCGCTGGAGGGGGGCGCCACCGGCCTCGTGTGCTCGCCCCTCGAGGTCGCAGAGCTGCGCTCCCGCTTCGGCCCCCTTGCCGCCGGCGGGCCCCTGCTCGTCACCCCCGGCATCCGCGGACCTGAGGAGGACGCCGGAGACCAGCGCAGGACGATGTCGGCCGCCGAGGCTCGTGCTGCGGGCGCCGATATCGTGGTCGTGGGGCGCCCGATCAGCGCGGCCCCCGACCCGGCGGCGGCGGCCCGAGCGCTGCTGGAACAGCTCGCACCGTGACCCCGGAGCAGGTGAGAGCCCTTCTCGAGGAGTCTGGAGCCCTCTTGAAGGGCCACTTCCGGCTCTCCTCCGGCCGTCATTCGGACCTCTATGTGCAGAAATTCCGCGTCTTCGAGCGGCCCGCAGCCACCCGCGCCCTCGGCGTCGCCCTCGCCGACCACTTCGGCGACTTCGCCGCAGTTGCGAGTCCGGCCCTGGGTGCGGTGGTGCTGGGCTTCTCGGTGGCGCTTGCGAGGGGAGCGCGCAGCGTCTTTGCAGAGCGCGTCGACGGCGCGCTGAAGCTGCGGCGGGGCTTCACTTTGGGTCCCGGGGAGCGGGTGGTAGTGGTGGAGGACGTCGTCACCACCGGAGGCTCGGCCCGTGAGGTGGTCGAGTTGGCGCAGGAGTGGGGGGCCGAAGTACTCGGGGTCGGCGCGCTCCTCGATCGTTCGGAAGAAGAGATCGGGCTGGGGGTGCCGCTGAAATCACTCCTGCGGCTCGAAGCCAGGTCGTGGGAGGCGGCCGCATGCCCCCTGTGCGCCGCTGAGGCGCCGCTCGAGGATCCCGGCAGCCGCCGGACCGGCCGCTGACCCAGGCTCCTCGGCCCTCGGCACCCCAGCCCCTCGGGCACCCCAGGCTCCTCGGCCCTCGGCACCCCAGGCCCCTCGGGCACCCCAGGCACGCGGCCCCTCGGGCCGCCCGGTGGTGGCAAATGTCCACGGTCCGCTCTTACCCACAGGAAAACGTGTGCAGAGGCCCGCGGTCCGCGTTTGCCACCCTCGCGTGGAGGCCGAAAGTGGCGGATCCGGCTCGATCTCCTATACTGCCGACCGCCGGGGGGCGGGGACACGGGACCTCCGGGCGACCCAACCAGCACGGTCCAAGGAGGTCCGTTTCATGCCCTTGCCACCACCTCTCACCCAGGAGCAACGCCGGGAAGCGCTAGCCAAAGCCGCCGACGCCAGGCGTCGCCGGGCCGAGCTGAAGGATCAGCTCAAGAGCGGGAGCACGACTCTGCCAGAGCTGCTCGATCGCAGCGAGGACGCGGTCGTGGCCAAGATGAAGGTGACCGCCGTGCTCGAGTCCCTTCCGGGAGTAGGCCGCGTGCGGGCGTGCCAGATCATGAAGCGCCTCGACATCTCGGAGACCCGGCGCATGAAGGGCCTCGGGACCAAGCAGAGGCAGAACCTGCTGGGAGAATTTCCGCGGCGCTAGGGCACACCATGGGCCCAACGTGAACCCTCCCTCCCCGGGGCGGCTGATGATTGTGTCTGGGCCCTCGGGGGCCGGCAAGGGGACGGTGGTGAGGGGCCTGCTTGCTCGCCGGCCCGAGACGATCCTGTCGGTGTCGGCCACGACACGCTCTCCCCGCCCGGGTGAGCGGAACGGAACGGACTATCGCTTTTTGTCCGAGGAGAGCTTCCGGTCGCTGGCTGAGATCGGTGAGCTGCTGGAGTGGGCGGAGGTCTACGGGCACCTCTACGGAACCCCCCGCCGCCCAGTCGAGGACGCTCTCGCGGCGGGCCACGACGTCGTTCTGGAGGTCGACATCCAGGGAGCGCTCCAGGTGAGGGAGTCACTCCCGGAGGCCGTGCTGGTGTTCATCAAGCCCCCCTCCCTCGAAGAGCTCGAAGCCCGCCTCGCAAGGAGGGGAACCGAGGATGAGGGGACCCTCGCCCAGCGAAGTGAAGCGGCCCGTGGCGAGCTCGAGCACGCCGACGCCTACGACCACGTCATCGTCAACGAGAGTGCCGATGACGCCGTGGGGGAGTTGCTCCGTATACTGGACGGGTAAGAAAGTACGCACGCGGCCCATCCGCTCTCAACCAGCCCTGCGATCAGGTCAGTGATCGGGAAGGAACTACCAACATGATGATCGAGCCGAAGATCGAGAAGCTTCTGGAGGATGTCGACTCCAAATACACACTGGTCATCCTGTCGGCCAAACGCGCCCGCCAGATCAACTCCTACTTTTCGCAGTTGGGCGAAGGCATCGCCGAGTTCACGCCCCCACAGGTCCCTCTGCGCGCCGATCGGGCGCCCAAGTCCCTCTCCATAGCGCTTCAGGAAGTGGCAGAGGGCAAGATCAGCTACGAACGGACCGCCGACGACATCAAGTAGCCGCCGCGGCCGGCGCCGTCCGCCGCGAAGCGAGCCGCCCCCGGTAACCGGCACCACCCCGCCATGAGAGCCCCGGCCCGAGTGTTGCTGGGCGTGAGCGGTGGCATCGCCGCCTACAAGGTGGTCGAGGTCGCCCGCAGCCTGTCGGAGCTGGGGTCCGAGGTTACCGTCGTGATGACTCACTCGTCGGAGCGCTTCGTGGGCCGCCAAACCTTTGCCTCGGTGACCGGTCGAGAGGTTGTCACGGAGATCTTCTCGGACTCCGGCGAAGTGGCGCATGTGGAGCTCGCCCGAGCCACCGATATCGTGGTCCTGGCCCCGGCTACCGCCCATACCCTCTCCCGGCTGGCCACCGGCGCCGCCGACGACATCCTCTCCGCCACGCTGCTGATGGTCCGCTGCCCCGTCCTCATCGTCCCGGCGATGCACTCCGAGATGTGGGAGCATCCCGCCACCCAAGCCAACTGTGCTGTGCTGGCCGAGCGAGGGGCCCGCTTTCTAGGGCCCGCGTCCGGCCCCCTGGTTTCCGGCGACAGCGGCTCCGGGAGGATGGTCGAGCCGTCTGAGATCGTGGACGCGGTGCTCCACCTCCTGAAGGCGCCCGTTCAACTCGCCGGAAAACGGGTGTTGGTGACGGCCGGCGGGACCCAGGAGCCGATCGATCCGGTGCGCTTCATCGGCAACCGCTCCTCCGGGCTCATGGGCTTTGCGCTCGCTTCCGAGGCCTCCCGGCGCGGCGCTAAGGTGACCCTCATCGTGGGCGATACTTCACTGCAACCGCCTACCGGCGTCGATGTCGTCCGGGTCAGGAGCGCAGAGGACATGCGAGCGGCTGTGCTCGAAGTGGCCGCCGACGCAGACGTGGTCATCAAGGCGGCCGCGGTGGCCGATTTCAAGCCGAGCAAGGCGGCCGAAAAGAAGCTCAAGAAGGCGGCGGGGGCGCCGTCGGTTGAGCTGGTGCCCACGCCCGATATCCTCAAGGAGCTAGGAAACAACCCCACGCTCAGGAAACCGGGCTCCTTGCTGGTGGGCTTTGCCGCCGAGACCGAGAGCGATCCCGAGGAGCTGGGCCGCCTGGGGGCCGCCAAGCGCACTTCCAAGGGGGCGGACCTCATAGTCGCCAACGACGTGTCGAGCTCCGACTCGGGGTTCGGGACCCGCACGAACCGAGCAGTTATCGCGGGGCCCGACGGAATTGTGGATGCAGGCCTCGTGAGTAAGACGGCTCTCGCCGGGGCAGTGGTGGATGCAGTGGTACGACTACTGAAGGGGTAGCGGATGCCTAAGGACACCAAATTTACGACCGTGGCCGACCTCATGAGCCACCCGGTCGTGACCGCCTCGGAATCGGACACCATCGCAGTGGTCGGCAAGCGCATGATGGAGGTCGGGGTTGGATCCGTGGTCGTGGTCGAGTCGGACCGGGTCACAGGGATCCTGACCGAGCGTGACCTGGTGCGGTTCGCGGCCGAAGGCGGGGAGGCAGCCACGGCGACCGTGTCGGAGTGGATGACCAAGGACCCCTTCACCGCGTCGCCCGACGAGGACTCGGTCGAAGCTTTCAAGAACCTCTCTCAAGCCTCCTACCGCCACATCCCGGTGGTCAAGGACGCCGAGTTGGTGGGCATCGTCTCGATGCGCGACATGATGCGTATCGCCCGGATCGCCCCCGTCGATTTCCACGACGTCGAGATTCCCGAGGGCCTCGAGGGCGTGCATGTAGCTCACACCGACCTTGGAGACGTGCGGGGAAGCGAGGGCTTCTACCATTACCGTCAGTACAGCGCGGTCGACCTCGCCGAGAAGAGGACCCTCGAGGACGTGTGGTATCTGATGTTCGAGGGCCATCTCCCTGATCGCAGCGAGCGCAAGGCGTTCGAAGAGGAGATCCGGCCTCTTCGAGTGATTCCCGACGAGGTCAAGCGACACATGGCCTCTATCGCAACGCTCGGGGACCGCTTCGTGCCTCTGGAGGCGGTGCGCGCCGCCTACGGGGTCTACGCGTCGTCGCAGGACTTCAAGCCGAACCTGGACACAGACCGGGACACGCTGCGCTCGGAGGCGCTGCGGACCTGCGCCGTGTTCCCGATCCTCATCATGGCGCTCTACCGGCTGCACAACGGCGACGAGGCGGTGGAGCCGCGCGACGACCTTACTCATGCTTCCAACTACCTCTACATGCTGACCGGCGAGGTTCCCTCCGACGAACACGCTCGTGCCATGGAGCAATACCTCATCGCGACGATCGACCACGGCTTCAACGCCTCGACCTTTACCGCGCGGCTGATCACCTCGACCGGCGCCTACCGCGGCTCGGCCGTACTCGGGGCCCTCGGGGCGCTCTCTGGACCGCTGCACGGCGGCGCCCCCAGCCGCGCCCTCGACATGCTGCGGGAGATCGGTTCGGAGGAGAACGCCGAGCCGTGGCTGCGGGACGCGGTCGAGCACGGCAAGCGGCTCATGGGATTCGGACATCGCGTCTACAAAACCGACGACCCTCGCTCCGAGCTGTTGCGGAGTGTGGCCGAGAGGCTCGAGCCCGGCAGCCCCAAGGTCGAGCTTGCCAAGTACGTCGAGAAGAAGGCCGTCGAGATCCTCAAGGAGCTCAAGCCCGGACGCATGCTCTATCCGAACGTCGAGTTCTACTCGGGCGTGGTCATGGAGATGATCGGTGTGCCCCCCGAGCTGTTCACGCCCACGTTCAGTTGCAGCCGGGTCATCGGTTGGACCGCGCACATCCTCGAGCAGGCGTCGGACAACCGTCTTATCCGGCCCGCCGCCAGCTACACGGGGCCGGAGCCGCCGCAAGACGTGCCCGATATCGATTAGAACCATCCGACCGGGCCGGGCACTGGCCCCAGCCGGCGGTGGCAAACGACCGCGGTGTGCGTTTACCCACGGGTTTCGGTGGGCAGATGCCCGCAGTCCGCGTTGGCCACCCAGTTGCCCTCTCAACGAACGGTCGGGTGTCGGTGGGTGGGACTAGGATCGTGACGCAATGAGCCGACCCCTGCGCCTGTTCACCTCCGAGTCCGTCACCGAGGGGCACCCCGACAAGATGGCGGACCAGATCTCCGACGCGGTCCTCGACGAGATCCTCAAGGACGACCCCGGCGGCCGGGTGGCGTGCGAGACGATGGTCACGACCGGATGGGCGGTGGTGGCCGGTGAGATCACGACCTCGACCTACGTCGACATCCCGGTGGTGGTGCGGCGAACGATCACCGACATCGGCTACACCAGCTCCAAGATCGGCTTCGACGGCGCCACCTGTGGCGTGACCGTGGCGCTGCAGGAGCAATCGCCCGACATCGAGGAGGGCGTCAGCCACAGCCACGAGGAGCGCGCCGGGTCCGGAACCGATCCGCTCGACAACCAAGGCGCCGGCGATCAGGGCATGATGTTCGGTTATGCCTGCCGGGACAACGACGACCTCATGCCGATGCCCGTGTGGCTGGCGCACCGAGTGGCGGCGCGCCTTGCGGAGGTCCGCAAGTCGGGGCAGTTGCCGTACTTGCGCCCCGACGGCAAGGTGCAGGTCACGATCGGCTACGACGGTGGCGTTCCCCGCACGCTCGAGACCGTGGTGTGCTCGACGCAGCACGAGCCCAATGTAGACATCTCCACGCTGCTCCAGCCCGACCTCATGCAACACGTCATCGAGCCGCTGATACCAGAGTCGCTCGATGCCGACAGGGCGAGAGTGTTGATCAATCCGACTGGCAGGTTCGAAGTGGGGGGGCCGCGCGCCGACACGGGCCTGACCGGGCGCAAGATCATCGTCGACACCTACGGGGGCATGGCGCGGCACGGCGGGGGTGCATTCTCGGGCAAGGATCCCACCAAGGTCGACCGTTCCGCCGCCTACGCGGCCCGCCATGCGGCGAAGAACGTGGTTGCCGCGGGGCTTGCCGACCGTTTCGAGCTGCAGGTCGCCTATGCGATCGGCGTCGCCCATCCCGTGTCTCTGGCGATGGATTCGTTCGGCACCAACAAGGTTGCGCCGGAGAAGATCGAGGCGGCCGTGCGCGCCTGCTTCGACCTGCGCCCGGCGGCGATCATCCGGGACCTCGACCTACGGCGGCCGATCTACCAGGAAACGGCTTCCTACGGCCACTTCGGTCGTCCTCCGAGCGCGTCCGGCGGGTTTACGTGGGAGCGAATGGAGCGCGCCGACGACCTCCTCCGGCTCGCCGGTTAACCGGCTTGCGGCCGCCGCGGTAATGCGGCCTCCGGCTTTCCGGCAAGTCTCGGTTATCCCGCTGGTCCCGGCGTGGCGCCTCGACCACAGCTTCGACTACTCCGTCCCGGACAAGATCGCGGACACGATCGAGGTGGGCTCCGTCGTCAGGGTGCGACTGGGTCACCGCAACGTGCGCGGGGTCGTGGTCGGGGGAGGCGACGGCCCGGCCCCCTCAGGGCTCGAGCCCGTGCTGGCGGTGATCGTGACCCCGGCGCCGGCGCGGCCCCCGCTCACCGACGTCCTGGAGTGGATGGCCCGCCGCTACGTTGCTCCGCGCGGCGCCGCCTTCGCCCGCGTGGTTCCCCCCCGGGTGCGTGTGAAGGTTCGTCCTCCCGAATCGTTGACGCCGGTCGCGGCCGCGCCCCGTTTGCTGCCCACGTATCGGGCGGGAGGGCAGTTGCTGGCCGCACTGGGAGCAGGGGGCGCGGGCGCATGGTGCCTGCAGAGCGCCTGGGCGGAGGACCGCGGCGCCCTCATCGCCGAGCTGGTAGCGGCCGCCTCCCCGCGAGCGGCCCTGGTGGCGGCGCCCGAGGTGCGCCACGGCTCCCTGCTCCTCGAGGAGCTCGCGCGCCGGTGGCCTGAGCTGGAGCGCGTCGACAGCTCCCAGTCCGAGGGGGAGCGCTCGAGGGCGTGGCTGCGCTTGGCGGCGGGCCACGGCGGGGGAGCCGGCGGCCGTGCAGCGGTGCTTGCCCCGGCCCCCGGTCTGGGGCTCATCGTGGTCGACGACGAGCACAATCCCAGCTACAAGGAGGACCGCGCCCCTCGCTTCGACCCTCGCCGAGTGGCGCTGAAACGGGCGGAGCTTCAGGGGGCCGTGTGCGTGCTGGTGAGCGCGGCACCTTCTCTGGAGTGGTATGGGCCCTCGTCGCTGCGCTCGGTAGCGCCCGCCCCGCTGCGCCGCAGGGCGATGCGACCGGTCATCGAGCTGCTCGAGCCTGCGACCGAGCGCGCCTTCTCCCACGCGTTCCACGAACGCGTTGCCGCCGCGCTCGAGCGGAGAGAGAAAGTCGGGCTGCTCGCCTCCCGGCGCGGTTACGCCCGCACGCTGTGGTGCGCATCCTGCCGAGCGTCCCTTCG
>JBPCPZ010000081.1:0-6131 GCA_050998655.1 Actinomycetota bacterium | reverse complement strand
CAGAACTTGAGCACGGCAATCATCTGCGCCTGAACTTCGGCGTTGTCGTAGTTCAGGTCGGGCTGGTGGCTGAAGAAACGATGCCAGTAATACGCCTGAGCTTCCTCGTCCCAGGTCCAATTGGAGCGCTCGGTGTCGACGAAGATGACGCGGGCATCCGCGTACCTGCTCTCGTCGTGGGCCCACACGTACCAGTCTCTCTTGGCCGAACCCGGAACGCGTGACTCCTGAAACCAGGGGTGCTGGTCGGATGTGTGGTTCATGACCATGTCCGCGATCACGCGTATGCCGCGCTCGTGCGCCGCTTCGAGAAACTCCATGAAGTCGTTCAGGTTTCCGTACTCGGGCAGAATCGAGTAGAAGTCGGAGATGTCGTACCCGCCGTCTTTCAGGGGGGATTGGTGAAAGGGCAGCAGCCAGATGCAGTCCACGCCGAGCCACTCGAGATAGTCGAGCTTTTCGACGAGCCCGTTGAAGTCTCCGTAGCCGTCGGAGTTGGCGTCGAAGAAGCTCCGCGCATAGAGCTCGTAGAAGACCGCGGTCTTGAACCAGTTGGAGTCCCGGGGCGGCGCGATCACGGCTTCACTCTAGGTCCGGTTACTTCCGAACCACGAAAATGTGGGCGGGCTCCCGCCAGGGGTCGAGTTTCACGTAGTTGTCGGCGCCGTGCCACAGATAGCTTGCTCCCGTGATGAGATCCTCGACCTCGAAGGGGTGGGTCGAATCGAGCCTCAGCTCGCCCAGATCGAGATGGACGGTGCACTCCTCCCAGCGAAACGGATTGAGGTTCACGATCACGAGAATGGGGTCGGCGCCGGGGCTCGTCTTGGAGAATGCGAGCACGCTGTCTTTGTCGACGGAATGGAAGTGGAGGTTCGTGAATCGGCCCAGGGGTGGGTGTTTGCGGCGGATCTCATTGATCTGTGAGATGTATGGCATCAAGGTGTTCTCGGCAGCGTAGTCGCGTGACCGTAGCTCGTATTTCTCTGAATTGAGATACTCCTCCGACCCCGGCTCCCGCGGCACATTCTCAAAGAACTCGAAGCCCGAGTAGACGCCGTATGCGGGCGAAAGCAGCGCGGCGAGCACGAGCCGGATCTTGAACGCGGGGGGCCCGCCGATCTGGAGGTACTCGTGGAGGATGTCCTGGGTGTTGACGAAGAAGTTGGGCCGAAAGTAGAGGGCCATCTCCGACTGGGTGAGCTCGGTAAGGTAATCGATGATCTCCCATTTGGAGTTCCGCCACGTGAAGTAGGTGTAGGACTGGCTGAAACCCAGCTTTGCAAGATTGCGCATCACCTTGGGACGCGTGAACGCTTCGGCCAGAAAGATGACCTCCGGATGTTTCTCCTGCACGGCGGCGATCAGCCACTCCCAGAACTGGAAGGGCTTGGTATGCGGGTTGTCGACCCGAAAGATCTTGATGCCGTGCGAGATCCAGAAGTCGACGATCTCCTTGAGGCTTTCCCACAGCTCGCGGGCGTTGGCTGTGTCGAAGTTGATCGGATAGACGTCCTGGTACTTCTTGGGAGGGTTCTCCGCGTACTTGATCGTTCCATCGGGCCGGTGGTGAAACCATTCGGGGTGTTCTTTGACCCAGGGGTGGTCGGGCGAGCACTGGATGGCGAAGTCAAGCGCCACTTCGATCCCGAGCCTGTCCGCGGCCGCCACGAAATCGTCGAAGTCCTTGATCGTCCCGAGCTTGGGGTGGACCGCCGCATGTCCTCCCTCGGCAGCCCCGATGGCCCACGGGACCCCGACGTCTGTGGAAGCCGCCTCCAGGGAGTTGTTCTTGCCCTTGCGGTTGGTAACGCCGATCGGGTGGATGGGAGGCAGGTAGACGACGTCGAAGCCCATGGCGGCGACCTTGGGCAGCAGGCGGGCGGATGTCACGAAGGTCCCATGTCGTCCCTTGCGACCCGTGGAGCGAGGAAAGAACTCGTACCAGGCTCCCGATCGAGCCCGATCGCGCTCAACTCTCAGCTCGAGAACCGGCCTATAGGTGCTCGAGCCTCGGCGGCTGTGCCGCGCCCGCATGATGTCCCGGAGTCCGGCATCGAGAAGGGCGGCCACCCGCTTGTCCTTGAAGCCGCTTTTGGTACTGCCGCTTCCCGCGCGTACGGCCTCGAGGACCTGTTCCAGCTTCTTCCTGTCGCTCGCCGTAACGAGCGGAAGGTGTTCCTCCAGCAGGAGGATCCCTTCCTCGAGCTCGAGCTCGACATCCTGTCCCACCTCGACTCTGCGAGCGAGGGCGCGCGCCCAGGTCCCGAAGTGGTCGGTCCACGCTTCGATGGTGAACCTGTAGCGCCCGATGCCCGAAGGCGTGAACTCGCCCCCGTAGCGGTCGTTGTCGAGTTGTCGCATCGGCGCTTCGGACCAGCGAGCGTCGTCGGGTCCCTTGTAACGGATCACGCACAATAGAAGATCGGGACCATCGCGAATGATGTCCGCTTGAACGGGCACCGAGTCACCGACCACCGCCTTGGGAAGGTAGCGGCCTCCGTCGATCTGCGGGGAGAGGCGCTCGATGGTCACGTGCCCGCGGCTGAGGTAGGCCTTCATCGTCTCCCTTCGTTTCGTCCGATCTGTTCTCATGCGGTGCCCATTGATGCCGATGTTGGACGGAGGGCATCGTCGCACAGCGGGTGCGGGTAAGGATGGTCGCGCTCGGAGGACAGTATAGAAACGTTGCATTGGTGACCGGAGCAAGCTTGGGCTGTGGCATCGTCGTGCCGCCGAGCAAGCCGAACAAGTAAGGAGTGCAATGAGGGCCATAAGGAGCTTCGCGGTAAGGGCTTCACTCCCCGAGCCGCTACGCGCTCTGCAATCCATAGCTACCAACCTGAGATGGAGCTGGAACGACCGCGGCGTAGACCTCTTCCGCTGGGTCGACGAGGCCACCTGGGAACGTTCGGGCCACGACCCCGTGCGAATGCTCGGTCTGGTGCCGCGAGAGCGCTTCGAGCAGCTCATCGACGACGAGCCGTTCATGGCTTTCCTGGCCGCCGTGGCGGCGGATCTCGAGCGCTACCTGCGGGAGCCGCGCTGGTACCAAGCACATACCTCCTCGCCGCCACTCAGAGTCGCCTACTTCTCTCCCGAGTTCGCCATCACCGAGGCTCTCCCGACCTATTCGGGCGGCCTCGGCGTCCTTGCCGGAGACCACCTCAAGGCCGCAAGCGATCTCGGCATCCCCATGGTCGGGGTCGGCCTGCTCTACCGGCAGGGTTACTTCCGCCAGCAGCTCAGCTCGGACGGCTGGCAGCTGGAGCGATACCCCTCCTTCGACCCTCACGACATGCCCCTGACCTTGATGTCCGCGCCCGACGGAGCCCCCCTCAAGATCGAGGTCGATATGGCCGGGGTGTCCTGCGCCGCCCAGATCTGGCTTGCCAAGGTCGGGCGCGTGGGGCTTCTGTTGCTCGACTGCGACATCGAGGACAACGACAGCTTCGAGCGCGAGGTGACCGATCGTCTCTATGCCGGCGGCAGCGAACACCGGCTGCGCCAGGAGATCGTCTTGGGAATCGGCGGAGTCAGAGCCCTGAAGTTGGCCGGCTACAAGGCCGACGTCTATCATTCCAACGAGGGCCACGCTGGTTTCATGGGACTCGAGCGAATCCGAGAGCTCGTCTGGGACTACAACCTCTCGTGGCACGAGGCGATCGAGGCGGTCCGGGCGGGCACAGTCTTCACTACCCACACACCGGTCCCCGCAGGTATCGATGTCTATGAGCGTGATTTGATGGAGCGCTACTTCTCGCAGTTTGCCAAGGAGTGCGGCGTCTCCTTCGACGAGCTCATGGACCTGGGCCGCCCGCCCTCGGCGGAGCTGCCGAGCGGGCTTTTCAACATGGCGATCATGGGGTTTCGCCTGGCGGGTCGTGCCAACGCGGTCTCGCAACTCCACGGAGAGGTCTCCCGGGTGATGTTCGGCCACCTGTGGCCGGAGGTCCCCCACGATGAGGCCCCCATTACTTCAGTCACGAACGGCGTGCACACCTCCTCGTGGCTCGGCCCGGAGATGGGAGAGGTGCTTGGCCGGCGGCTCACTCCCGGCTGGGCCGAGTCGGTGGGGGCTCGCTGGGAAAAGGTGTCAGAGATCCCCGACCTCGAGCTGTGGCGGGCCCGGGAGCGGGCGCGCGAGCGACTCGTCTATTTCGTTCGCCGCCGGTTGCGAGCCCAGAGTGGTCCGCAGCCCGCGTCCTCCTCCGAATCTGCCTGGATAGACGAAGTCTTCGATCCCGGAGTGCTGACCTTAGGTTTTGCCCGTCGCTTCGCGCAGTACAAGAGAGCGACCTTGATGCTGTCCGATCCCGAGAGGCTCAAGGCCCTGCTGCTGTCCAGCGAACGCCCCATCCAGATCGTGCTCGCCGGCAAGGCTCACCCGCGCGACGACGGCGGCAAGGAGCTGATCCGCCAACTCGTCCATTTCTCCCGCGACAGCGAGGTCAGGGGCCGGTTCGCGTTCCTTGAGGACTACGACATGGAAGTCGGGCGCATGTTGACTCAGGGAGTCGATGTGTGGCTCAACACCCCCCGACGGCCACTCGAGGCCTGCGGTACCAGCGGGATGAAGGCGGCCCTCAACGGAGCTCTGAACTGCTCGGTGCTCGATGGCTGGTGGGACGAGCTCTACGACGGCGAGAACGGGTGGGCGATCGGCGGCAGGGAGCCCTTTGACGATCTCGACCGCCAGGATCGAGTCGATGCCGACGCCCTGTTCGACCTGCTCGAGAGCGAGATCATCCCCCGTTTCTACGACCTGCGGGAAGGGTCCACTCCGCGCCGCTGGGTGCAGAGGATGAAGCGCTCGATCGCCACCCTCGGTCCTGCCGTTACCGCTGACCGCATGCTGCGTGACTATACCGAGCATCTCTACGAGCCCGCCGCCAAGCAGGGAGAGACGCTCAGCGCGGATGGTTTCAGTCACGCCCGGGCTCTGGCCGCGTGGGAGCTCCGCATCGCGGAGTGCTGGGACGACATCTCGGTGCTCGAGGTCGAAGGCGAGGCAACCGCTGCGGGGGTGGGGGAGCAGCGCAGCGTCACTGCCAAAGTGCGGTTGGGACGACTCCAGACCGTGGACCTGTGCGTCCAGCTTGCCCACGGCCGGGTGGGGGTGGCGGGCGAGCTCCTGAGTCCGGAGCTCTTGACCATGGCGCCAGAAGAGCAGAGCGACGGCGTGTGCCTCTACCAGGGGGTGTTCACAACCGAGGCGCCGGGGCTTTACGGATACGCGGTTCGAGTTCTCCCCGCCCATCAGGACTTGCCCCACGCCATGGACCTGGGGCTCGTCACCTGGGCCTAGCGGGGGCGGCCAGGCTCGACGGTCTCCGGTGGTGGCAGTAGCGAACCGTGGACCTCAGCCCAAAACCGTGGGTCAACGCGGACCGCGGACGTTTGCCACCGTGCGCGGCCTTGACGAATCGTTGACTCTAATCACCGATTGCGGTGGTTGAAACGGACTGTGGAGATATGACACCGCGCTCAGGTGGATGGGACAGTTCCGGCGTCGAGAGGCTGAGGATGGCCGAAGAGGGCAACGAAGAAGATAGGGGCCGCTTTGAGCGCGAGCTGATCGAGCTCCTCAACGAACTGCGGGTTGCTCTGCCCGGAGTTCAGGTGCTGTTCGCCTTCCTGCTCACGGTGGCCTTCTCGCAGAGGTTCGTCGACGTGACTTCAACCCAGAAGACGGTCTATTACGTGGCGGTTCTGTGCGCCGCTGCAGCCATGGCGTTGCTCATCGCGCCGTCCGCCTTTCATCGGATTCAGTTCCGCGAGGGTGACAAGGAATGGATCTTGAGGATCTCCAACCGGCTGGCCGTGGCGGGGCTGTTCTTCCTCGCTTGGGCGGTCTGCTGCGTGCTCTACGTCATCTCGGACTTCGTCTTCGGCGGCATCATCACACTATTGTCTACCGTAGGCAGCGTGGTGCTGTTCTCGCTGTTGTGGTTCGTGCTGCCGCTGCTGCGTAAAGCGCGTGGTTGATTGACCCGAGTGCATGGTTGTCACTGGCCACTTATTAGGGACCACCTGAAGGGGGTTTTGGCCACGAATTAGGGACCACCCCCTAGCCACGAATTAGGGACCACCTCCCGGAATCCGCGTGCCGGCCCTGTTCGTCCGGTAGG
>JBPCPZ010000044.1:0-5869 GCA_050998655.1 Actinomycetota bacterium | reverse complement strand
GAGAGCCCGAACGGATGGGGCCTGGCGCTCGGGTTGATCTCCGCGGCGGCGCTTCTCTATCTGAGTGTCTCGTTCGCAGAGATGGTTCTGCTTGGCCTAGGGGCCGCGGGCCTCTTCCTCTTCCTGCTCCAAATCATTGAGGAGTACCTAGCCGACGGGCTCGGCGCGCCCCTTGCGCTATTCGTTGCGGGGATTGCGCTCCTTTTGATTGCGCTCGTGGCCGTCCGCCTCAAGGACCGGACAAGGATGGGTGACCTTGCCTGAGCAGGTCAAGTTCGAGATCTCCTGTAAAGGCCGCGGCCTGAGCTAACTTCCGTGCATTTGCACTAAGCCTCGAAAGGTGTGCTGAGAGCAGCAACCTCAAAGCGCATCGAACCGAAAACCCGACGATCGCGCTCTCTTTGAGGACGCTCGATCGCCCAAAGCCGGAGCCACCTCCTCCCCATGGGCCAAGAGAAGTCCCCCCACAGGACGATGGTGATTCCTCCCTGGGGGAGTCGTGCTCGACGTGGTGGTTTTCTAGCGTGAGGGGCGTAACGAGAGCCCGAGAGCGCTCCCTAGCCGGGTTCGCTCGCAACTCACAAGGAGAACATCATGCGAGACGCCAAGCCTCGGACCAACGAATCCACGTTGCGAGCGTTCCTTCCCAGATTCGTCCGGCGTCTGGGGAGAAGCAGCGCTACCCTCGGCGATGAAGTGGCATCGCACACAGCCGTGAGCCAAGTGCGAGTCCCCGCAGCTCCGAGGAGGCGAGGGCTCGATGTCGTGCTGACGATAGTCGTATTCGGCGTGACGCTCGGAACCGCCACCGGCTTCCTAGACACCGGCCCTTATACCGACAGCCTCGACGCATTGAACATCACGCTCTCGTTCTCGGCTCCCTGCCACTGATAGCTGTGCGGCGAGCTCCTCTGCTCGTGTTCGTGGTTACGGCCGCGGCGAACGTAGCGTTGAGCATGCTGGGAGCCCCGATGGGCTTTGGAGTTGGCCCGTTCTTCGCGCTCTACTTTCTCGCGCTCATGCCCGCCGCCACGCTCAGGGAGCGATGGCTGACGGCGACCATCGTCGCCGGCGCTTTCGTCGTCCTTGCCTACACCGACCGCCTGGACAATTCCTACACTCCGGAGTTTGTCGGAGTCCCCTTTTGGGTGGGCGTTTGGGTTTTCGGCGACTGGATGCGGTTGCGTCGGGAGCGGATGGCCGAGCACGAGGAGCGGTCGCTGCGGGCCGAGCGCGAGGCTGAGCGCGAACGGAGGCTGGCGGTGGCGGAAGCGCACTCGCATCGCTCGAGATCTACACGACTCGGCCGGACACGCGATCAACGTGATACTCGTTCAGGCCGGCGCTGCACGGTTGCTCTCCGAGCGCGATCCTGCGCGTGCCCGTCGGGCGCTCGAGACGATCGAAGAGGTGGCGCGTGAGACGGTGGGAGAAATCGACTAACTCGTCCACGCATTGCGCGAAAATGGGCTGACCGGACAAGGGCACGGCAGGGAGGAGTTTTCGCCCGCCCTTGCTGCGCTGGACCGGCTCATCGAGCGCAACCGCGCTGCGGGCTTGAATTTATCGGTCAACATTCGAGGTGAGCACCAGGCGCTTTCTCCCGGCGTTGACCAGCCGCGTATCGCATTCTCCAGGAGGCCCTTACGAACGCAGTTCGGCACGGAGAAGGCAGCGCAGAGATGCAGGTCGCCTTCACAGCCCATTTTGTAGAGCTCACGGTGACTAATCCCACCGGACCCGATTGGGTACCCGGCCGCGGCGGGCACGGGATCGTCGGCATGCGAGAGCGCGCCACTCTGCTCGGTGGCAGTCTCACTGCCACTGGGGCTGACGGGATTTTTCGCGTCGCAGCACAGCTCCCCCGCAGCTCGGGGCGGCCATGAGCGTGCAGTCGATTCGTGTGCTGCTCGTCGATGATGACGACCTCATGCGTGCCGGGCTTCGGGCGATTCTCTCCAGCGACGACGGTATCGAGGTGGTGGGCGAAGCGGACGACGGTCACACTTGCCGTTTCTCGCTCTCGCGAGCTGGACCCGGACGTTGTCCTCATGGATGTTCGCATGCCTTATCTGGACGGCATCTCCGCCACTCGTGAGTTGCTCACGGTGGCACCACAGGTAAAGGTCGTGATCCTCACCACTTTCGAGCAGGATGACTACATCTTCGGTGCCCTGAATGCAGGCGCATCGGGGTTCCTGCTCAAACGGACGAGGCCTGAGGAGCTCATCGCAGGAATCCATTCCATCGCCGCGGGTGACTCTTTATTGTCGCCCTCGGTCACGCGCCGGGTGATCGATCGGATGGCGCGCCAGCCCCTTCTCGACAGCTCGATTGATAGGCGTCTTTCCGAGCTCACACCTCGTGAACGGGAGGTGCTCGAGCTCATCGCCCGCGGCCTCTCAAACGGTGAGATCGCCGCGTCCTTCGTGATCGAGGAGTCGACGGTCAAGAGCCACGTCAAGCGCATTCTCATGAAGCTCCAGCTGCGCGACAGGGTGCAGGCCGTGATCTTCGCCTATGAGAGCGGGCTCGCCCGCTCTGGGTGAGTCTCGGCCTGTTTCGAGCACCATTTAGGGTGACGTAATACGCGAGAAGCGTGCTCGAGCAGGATCGCTAGGAGGAGGACAAGCCACGACAAAGTCTCGGAGCCCGACGCTGGCAGTCGAGTCGGGTGACCTACTTGGCTTCCGACTCGGAATCGGTGTTTTGGCGACTGCGCTGGTCGCCATGATGGCGGCGAATCCCGGGATCAGCAACCTCGAGCTGTCGCTCTTCCGACTTGTGAATGAGCTTCCTTCGTCTTTTCGGGTGGCGTTGTCGAGCGTCATGCAACTCGGCTCCCTTTCGGCGGTACCGGCCACGGCCGGAGTGGCACTGCTAAAGCGACGCCCGGCATTGGCCACAGACCTTGCCCTGGCGGGAGGACTGTCGTGGGTTGCCGCCAAGGCCTTAAAGAGAATGGTAGCGAGAGAGCGTCCTGCGTTGCTGCTGACCAAGGTACTGATTCAGGGGCGCGAGCAGGGCGGCAGCGGCTTTCCCTCGGGCCACGCAGCAGTGGCCGCGGCGCTGGCTACGGTTGCCGGACATCACTTGCCGGCCCTTGCCGGACATATGTCGCGAGCTTCAGTCGCAGCGGTCGCCCTCGCACGTGTCTACATAGGCGCGCACCTGCCGGTCGACGTCCTCGGCGGAGGCGGGCTGGGCTTCACCATCGGAACCGCAGTATTGGTGCGGCACCTCCCAACGGACTCCACTTCGTAGTCTCGTAAGTCCTTGGGTCACGCGGCCGAGTGAAGGAGTTGTCGTCTAGTCATTCGAGCTTGCCTGTAAGGATGCGTCCGCAGTCTCGCGTTTGTTGCTCGTTGTCCGCCCCCACCATGCAGTTACCGAACTGCCGGAAGTCGTTCTGATGCTGAGCAAAGAAGGCCCCGATGCTAATCGTAAAGAACACGGCTAGGGCCAAGCCGAGCGCGCCGGTTATCAAGCCTGCGATCGCCTGCCCGCGGTTGTCGGCCTCTCCTCGAGAGGCACGCCCGATTCCGACAATGCCGAGGATGACCGCTATCAGCCCTAGAAGCGCAGCGATGGGGAAAAATAGGATCAATAGCGCCAACACCAGGCTCAAAACGCCCACCACCAGGGCGGCGACTCCGACTCCGTTCCTGCGCGACCCCACCTGCTCTCGATTCTCCACCTGCTGGCTCATCAGCACCCCCTCTGGGCCAGTTTGCGCCCGATACTTTTGATCTAACTCTACCCCTCCTACGGACCCGGCTAGCGGTGTGCCAAGCAGTCACCTCTCCCCTGCTGCTCAAAAGGTCCACCCGGTGATTGTGGAAGAATGAGGCAGCATAGGTTTGACTCGTCGGCGGCAGCTCGGATGTCAAAGAAGAAGGAAGAGTGGGACTCGCACACGCGGGGCCTATGGTGTCGCGCGGGTGGAGCCGGAGACGAGCTGATCTCTTCGGGCTCTGCGTCGGACTCGCTCTATTTGTCGCCGGAGCCGCAGTGGCTGCTCAGGGGCTCGCTGCTGGCGAAAAGGAGGTGTTCGTTGCAGTTAATTCGCTGCCGAACGCGCTCTACAACCTGATCTGGCCCTTCATGCAGTACGGCGTCTTCCTCACGATCCCGGTCCTGATCGTAATCGCACTCATCATGCGCCGTGTGCGTCTGGCGGCTGCTATGGCCATCGCCGGGATCGGTGTGTACCTGCTCGCCAGAATTGTCAAGGAGATCGTAAAACGTGGACGGCCCGAGGCATTGATCGGGGACATTGAGGCCCGCGAGATCTTCGCCGCCGGCAGTCTTGGGTTTCCCTCCGGCCACGTCGCCGTCGCCGCGGCCCTGTCGATGGTTGTCACGCCACATCTGCGTGGGCGTTGGGAGGGTAGTGCCCGCCGCCCTGGTAGTAATCGTCGGCATCGGGCGCATGTATGTGGGTGCCCATACGCCGCTGGATCTCGTCGGCGGAGCAGCGCTTGGAGTGAGTGCCGGCTGCGTCGCCAACCTGCTCATAGGGGCTCCGCGTCGGACCCGAGTGGGCCCGATGGCTCCGGGGAGCGAGCTCATTTCCCGCTCAGCCCCGAGGGGAAATGAGAAGCCTTCTCAGCATGCCCTCTGTTCCCAGATAGCCGTGTCCCTCGCCGTGATCGCTCACGTGTTCTTTCGCAATTCCCAATGTCGCCGACTATTCCAAAGTGTGGGCGGAGATCCAGGAGATGACATGGTTGGAGTTCGTCACGATCGCGGCCGTCGCTTCCTTTGAGGTACTTGCGCGCGCGGCCGCCCAAGATCAAAATGCAGTGGCTGTGACCGCCACAGCGGCTTTCCGTAAGGTCGGCGACCTGAACGCCATCCCGTCCAAGCTCGCCTTCGGGGGACCGCCAGAATGTCCCGAGAGGCCCCTCTGCTTAAAGGGGCTGAGCGGTCAATGAAACCTCGCCCAAAGGGCACCGAGGAGGTGCGCCCGATGCAAATGGAGGCACCGGCCGGCAGAAGCCCCCTTACTTCGGGTGACGGTCCTGCGCACAAGCGGCGTCGGCCGTCGGGCGAGCCGCCTCCGCTCCCTCGGCCCCTCCGAACCAGCGGGAAACTAATGCTCGCGTACATGGGGTTCATCCTGATCTTGCTGCTCATAGTCGGGCCCGTCGGCCTCGATGACACGCTGGATAGATGGGACGCGGCCGTGTTGCGGTGGATCGCCGGGTTGAGGACTCCCGCGCTCACGACAGTAATGCAAGGCATTGCCGCTGTGCTGGGCTCGACGTGGCTGCTTGCAATTCTCAGGTGGGGTTCGCTGCTAGCTCTTGTGGTGCTCAAGCGCTTCAGGCACCTGTGCGTTTTCTTCGGATCGATCCTCGCGGTCGGGCTCGTCACAACCTTCAATCTCCATGGTGGCCGTCCGAGCACGGCCCTTTGGAGTCGCGATTCTGGGGGAATGGTTCGGTGCCTCCGTTCCCTCGAGGCCGGTGTCGGCTTTCACGGCAACCATTCTCGGCATCGCCTACTCATTCTTCGTGCAGGGACGGCCGCGCAATCTCGCAAAGATCGGCGTGCGAGTCCTAGTGTTGGCACTGGTTCTGTCCCGTCTCTACCTGGGCATCGATCACCCATTTGACGCGATCATGGCAGTGGCGCTGGCTTCCGGAATACCCGTGGTGGCGTTCAGGTTGTTGGCTCCCAATGAAGTCTTCCCGGTCACCTACCGGCGAGGCCGCAGCGCTCACCTCGACGTCGGCGGCGGGTTGCGCCAGACCTTCCGTCCGGAACTGAGCCCGGAAATCCACTCAGGTTGAGGGCCTTCCTGTCACCCTCCTCGAGACGGGTTAGAAACCCGGGGAGGAGGATCGTTGGGAGACGACCGAGA
>JBPCPZ010000165.1:0-6178 GCA_050998655.1 Actinomycetota bacterium | reverse complement strand
TCCCACCGGGAACGTGATCATGCAGACGAAGAGTGAGCCTGCGTGGTCCAGCACCCGGCCCAGCTCCGCCAAGGGGATGGGAAGCGGCGGCATGACCTGCAGTCCGTTGGTGCACATGATTGCTCCGAAGGTGTGGTCCCGAAAAGGCAGACGCTGGACGTCTGCCTGCGCGGTCGCAAGCCACTTCGCCCCTCGCCCGTCGGCGCGCGATTTCGCCTCTTCGACCATGCCGGCGGCGATGTCGGTGCCCACGACGAAGCCTCCCCGGCCCCATCTCAAGGTGAAGAAGGCGGTGCCGACGGGCAGGTCGAGGATCGGCCGGCGCCCGGCCGCCTCAACCGCGCGGGTGCCCTGTGCGAGCACCTTGGGGTGGAGACGCCCGGCCAAGAGCCTGAAACCGAAGCTCACTATCATCGGGTCGTAGAGCCACGACGCGGTGGCCGAGTAGAAGCGAGCCTCGAAACGCTGCCAGCTCGAGAGCGAGGAGCTCACGACCGTTCCCGCGTGCGCGGTGGGAGCTCTGAGTAGAGGCATCCCTCGGGGGCCTTGTCGACCCGGAAGCCCTTGAATGCCGGGGCCCGCAGTCTGCCTGAGGCGGTCAGCTCTCGGTACTCGACCGTTGCGACGAGAATCGGATCGACCCAGTGAGGGGCGCGCAGGGGCTTGCCGAATCCCGACGGGGTGCCGGTGGGGTCCTCTCCGAAGGGCCGGGCGTCGGTTTCGAGGTCGAGTAGCAGCGGCATGATCTCCGCGATCGCTCTTTGCGAGAAGCCTGTTCCGACGGCGCCGAGGAAACGAAGCACGTCGCCCTCGTAGGCGCCCACCAGCAGCGCTCCGAAGGAATCGGCGCGCGTCCCCTCGCCGCGAGACCACCCCCCCACGACGACGTCGGCCTCGTGAGTGACCTTGATTTTGAGCCACTCCTTCGTTCGCTTCCCGGGCCGGTAGGGAGAGCCGAGCCGTTTGGCGACGATCCCTTCCATGTGCCTGGCCTCGACCTCGGCGGACAACGAGCGCCCTTCTGTGCGGATGCTGGGGGACACCTGGACGTGGCGGGACGGCACCACGAGGCTCTCCAGCATTTCCTTACGCTTCTCGATCGGCTGCTCGATCACCGAGCGACCGTCGAGATAAAGCAGGTCGAAGGCGATGAAGGTCACCGGAAGGGACTTGGTGGCACGTTCGATGTCGTGTTTGTTCTGAAGGTTGATGCGGCTCTGCAACAACTCGAAGGAGGGAACCCCGTCCTTTAGTGCGACGATCTCGCCGTCGACTATCGCTTGAAGAGCAACCAGTTGCTGGTGCAGGCGTCCGACCTCTGGATAGGTACCGGTGACATCTCGGCCCTTGCGGGACAGCAGCCTGGTTTCATCCGAGCACACCGCGAGCGTCCTGACGCCATCCCACTTCGGCTCGAAGATGAAGCGTTCGTCGTCGAACGACTCCTCGATAAGCGTGGCCAGCATCGGGGACAGAGGCGGCGGCTCCTCGGGGGCCGCTCGCTCGTCGCTTCGCAGGAACGCAAGCCACTGGTTGTCGTCTGTGTGGTGGAGGTGATAGACGCCCTTAAGCCTCTTGCCGTGAAGGCGAAAGCTGAGCTTGCCCCGTTCCTGCTCGAGCACCTCATAGGTGCCCGCATCGAAGATGCGCACCTCCCCGGCGCCGTAGTTGCCCTTGGGGATCGAGCCTTCGAAGCTGCCGTAGTCGAAGGGGTGGTCCTCGACGTGGATGGCGAGATGGGGCTTTCCCTTCCTCGTGGGGAGGTTTTTCGGCACCGCCCACGACACCAGAACCGGGACCTCGCCGTTGAGCATTTCGAGCCGCAGGTCGAAGTGCAGGCTGCGGGCGTGATGCTGATGGATGACGAAGGTGCTTCCGGGCGGAGCCGTGGCGAGGTCGACGTTGCCGGCGACCGCGGGGGTGGGCTCCGGCGTCGCTTCGAAGCTGCGCTTGTCCGAGTAGTCCCGCGTTTCGCTCACGGAGCCAATCGTAGTGCCCTAGGTCTTGACGCTCCTGCGCAGTCCGGCCGAAGTCTTATTCCACGAAATGAGCGCTGAGCGCTGCTGAGGTGGAGAAGATCGGCTCCCGATGAGCGCGGTGGTCACCGAGGGCGCGACCGGGAGGAGCGCGTGTCGTGGACCGAGGCCGCGCCTGCGACCAGGCCCTCGACCAACGGTTCTCGCCTGAGGCCCCGCTGATCCAGGCCGGCCCAACCGTGGCCGGCCCAACTGTTACCCAGCTCCGCGGTGAGCCACGAGGAAAGTGAATGCTCGATGTGGAGGTGTAAGCGGAACCACGACACGTGAGCGTAGGCCGCGACCGCCTTGAGCTCATCGGCGGACGCTCGATCCGCCGCCCATCGGGCCCCGAGGTCGTAGCCGATGCCATAGTCCTCGAGCGCGTTGGGAGCGGTTGTACGTGGCGCTTTCTCTACGCCGTCCAACACCTCTGCCGCCCCCCCACGATTGGTAATAACTTCCTACCCCTGCAGCTTGCACTTTGTTCATCAAATAGTAAAGACGGAAGCGCTAAGCAATTCCACGTAAAGTCCGCCCGCTTCGGCGTGCCCCCCGGGTGGAGAGCCAGGCTGCCAGGCCCACGCCGCCGTAAGGATCGTCCGAGGGCAGGCCCTCGTGCTTGGTGAACGCATAGGTGTCGCGGCGGCCACCTTCCTCCGCCAGGGCTCGGTGCCAGGCGCTCCTGACGGGTCTCTTATAGCGCTCGGAGCGGAGCCGGACGTAGGCGATCGGACCCGCGGGCAGGGCTTGGGGGAGTGCTCCCGACGTCTCCGCCACGCACACCGTTGCCCCCGCCGCGGCGATGCGTGCCGCCAGCTCGGGGCAGTCCCATGACTCGTGGCGGAACTCGAATGCGTAGGGGATGTGGGTTGGACGGTTCTCGAGCAGGCGGTCGAGGGCGACATCGTCCCGTTGACGGTGCGGCGGAAACTGGAACAGGATCGCACCAAGGTGGGGAGTGAGCGGTTGAAGGGTCTTCAGAAAGGAACCGAGAAACTCGGCGTTGCCGATGACCTTTGCGTGGGTGAGCCGGCGGTGAGCCTTGACGGTGAAGCGAAAGCCGGGGGGCGCTGCCGCGGCCCATCTCTGTATTGTTTGCTCGGTCTGCAGTTGGTAAAAGGTGGCGTTGATCTCGCATGCGCTCAAGGTTGCGGCGTAGTATTCGAGAAAGCGTCTCTGAGGGACGTTCGGAGGATAGAAGCCGGGCTTCCACTCACGGTAGGCCCAGCCCGAGGTACCAACATAGAGAGACACGCTGCTCGAAACTAACCGCCCTCGCTCACGCATCCTTCCCGGGGGTAAAAATGGAAACGGTTCCCTATCAACCACCCCAGGGGGTAGCCAAACGGCTACGCTTCTCGATTGACACCGGCTCACGTGACGCCACCCTCCGGCGGTGCTCAACGCCTCCTCTTGCCTTGGGGTACTTGTCTTTCGAGTGAGGCAAGCGCGGCCCCCAGGTTCTGCCCCGGCCCCCTAGCCACCGGCAGGAACGGATCCTCGATCTGCACCACGCGCTCGAAGATCGTTGCGATCGTGTTGTGCTCGGGCCGGATTTGTGAGAGCTCCTCCCACTCGAATGGGGTCGACACGGTTGCGCCAGGCTCGGGCCGCACCGAATAGGCGGCGGCGATGTTGGCGCCTTCACGGTTCATGTTGACGTCCAGGAACACCTTCCCCACTCGTTTGGGAATATCCCATTCCATCGTCGTGGTCTGAGGATCCGCCGCATGTACGAGGTCGGCGACCCACCCGATGAACCGGCGGACCTCGACGAAGTCGTGCCCCCCGTCGAGCGGAACCATGATCTGCATTCCGGTGGCACCCGATGTCTTCGGGTAAGCGACGATCGAAAGATTGTCGAGCACGAGTTTGATGAGCGATGCGACGTGGGTTACATCGTCCCAAGTCGCCGGGGGGAAAGGATCGAGATCGAAGAATGCATAGGAAGGTCTATCTTGACGGGGGCCGCGCGCGTGCAGAGGATGGAACTCTATGCAGCCGAGATTCGCCACCCATAGCATGTCGGCAACATCGGAAGCCGATACGAAGCGAATGGTTTTGCCCTCGGCGCCGACCGGGATGGTGGGCACCCACTTCGGAGTGTGTGAGGGCGCGTTCTTCTCGTAGAAGAAATCGCCTGAGATGCCGTTGGGCATGCGCTTGAGCGTCAACGGACGCTCCTCTAGATGTGGCAACATGACCGGTGAGATGCAGAAGTAGTAGTTGAGCAGGTCGGCCTTGGTGTAGCCCTCGTGCGGCCAGTATACTTTTTCCAGGTTGGACAGGCGTAGCTGCTTGCTCCCCGAGCGGGCATGCCAATGCTCGCCTTGACGAGTCACCGGCAGCTCGGCAGGAAAAGAAAGTGTTGTCGGGGCGTTCACTGGGTATGCATCATACGAAGCAATTCGCACGCGATACGGGAAGGGTGTTGTTCAGTGACTAAGGTTGCATTCATCATGGACGGGATGTTCGAGGACTCGGAGTTTCGGGTACCTTTCGACAGTGTCAAGGAAGCCGGATACGAGCCGGTCGTCATCGGTCTTGATGCTGGAAAACAGCTCGAGGGCAAGAAGGGCAAGGAGACGGTGACCACCGATGCCTCCATCGAGGATGTCTCCGCTTCTGATTTTGCAGGGCTTGTTATTCCCGGTGGCTACTCGCCGGACCTGATTCGCCTCAACCCGAAGATGGTCGCGTTCACGAAGGCCATATTCGATGCTCGCAAGCCGGTGGCGGCAATCTGTCACGCAGGTTGGATGCTCGCAGAGGCCGACATAGCACGCGGCAGAACCGTGACCTCGTGGGCCTCGATCAAAACCGACCTGATCAACGCCGGCGCCGAGTGGGTGGACCAGGAGGTCGTCGAGGATGGCAATCTCATCACCTCGAGGATGCCGGATGATCTCGATGCCTTTACCAAGACGTTCTTGTCTCAGCTGGGTCAGGCCGCTTAAACCGCTGAGTAAGAAGCTACGAAGAGGGCCGCTTCGGCGGTCCTCTTTTCGCGTCCTCGGTACGGGGCGCCGAAACGAGCCCATTCCGATAGGCTCTGCGCGTCAGCCGGACAAAACGGGGGGTGGGTCGATGAGCTTCGCACGCAAGGGAGCCTCGCTGGGAATGGCGCTCGCTCTAGCCGTGGGGGTTCTAGCGGGCGCGTCGTTGTCTCGAGGCAAGCAGGCGTCGGGGGCCTCCGAGAAGGTCTTGGGCTTCGACCAAGCCGTCTACCTGAGTCACGTCAACAGACCCGGCATGCCCATCTTCCCCGGCGACCCGAGGTTTAAGCTGAAGACTCTCTTTACGGTCGAGGAGGATGGCTTCCGGCTCAACTTCGCGGGCCTTGGCGAGCATTCCGGGACGCATTGGGGCGCACCATGCCATTTCAACGCCTCGGAGCGTTGTGCCGAGGATATGGCTCCGGAGGACTTCTTCCACCCCGCGGTGGTGGTTGACGCACGGTCTCAGTCTCAGCACAATGCGGATTATGCGCTCACGGTCGCAGACCTCAAGCGCTTCGAGGACCGACATGGCCGAATCCCCGACAACTCCATGGTGATCATGTGGTCGGGCTGGCAGGGGCGGTGGGACGACCCCGAGTCCTATTTCAACCAGGACTCCGACGGTGTACTGCACTTTCCCGGCATTTCCGTTGAGGCGACCCGGTGGCTGATCGACAGGCGCGCTCTGGGCGGCCTCGGCATAGACACGCATGGCGTGGATCCTGGCGTCGACGAGCTATATCAGACCAACACCCTGCTACTCAAGAAACACCGCATTCACCTCGAGAATCTCGCCGGCCTGCAGCAGATGCCTCCCAACGGGGGCTGGGTTGTGGTCGGCGGGGTTCGCAACCAGGGCGGTTCCGGTTCTCCGGCGACTGTGTTTGGGCTGGTGCCCTGATGGCGGCCTGGGCGGCTACGAAGCCAACAGGGCGATCGTGGAGGACTGCCCTCGTGTTCGCCTTCGTGCTGGCGCTGGTGCCGGCTCTCGGAGTAAGGGCCGCATTCACACCCGAGACGAAGTTCTCGGCCGAGCAGCACGATGATTGGGAGCCGCACATCGCCGCCGACGACTCAGGCCACGTCTACTGGGCCACCACTCGCTACGGTGGCCGCAAGGCGTGTAAGTCGTGCCCCGATCCAGCCGTTGTCTACCGATTG
>JBPCPZ010000164.1:0-6590 GCA_050998655.1 Actinomycetota bacterium | reverse complement strand
GGACTCGCCGCATTCGCGGCGTGGAGGCGTTGGTCCGTTGGCATCATCCGCAGCGGGGTCTGCTGACTCCCGACTACTTCATCCCGCTCTGCGAACACACAGGCCTCATCCGGCCGATGACTTCCTATGTTCTCGAGGAGGCACTGAGGCAGTGCAGCGAGTGGCAGGACCAAGGGCTCGGCCTCTACGTGTCGGTGAACCTTTCCGCACAGAGTCTTCTCGACCTGAACTTCCCCGACGAGATCGCCGAGCTACTCAAGCGCTGGGACGTACCCCCTCAATGGCTCAAGCTGGAGCTCACCGAGGGAACGCTCATGGGCGATCCGATGCGGGCGCTGAGGGTGCTGACTAAGCTCAGCGCGATGCGCGTCAGTCTTGCGATCGACGACTTCGGGACCGGCTACTCGTCGTTCGCCTATCTGAAACGTCTGCCGGTGTCGAGCCTCAAGATCGACAAGTCTTTCGTCTTGAATATGCTGGACGACGAGAGCGACGAGGTCATCGTGCGCTCGCTCATCGATCTCGGGCGCAACCTGGGGGTCGAGACGGTGGCCGAGGGAGTCGAGAGCGAAGATGTCTGGAACCGGCTCGTCCGCTTCGGCTGCGACACGGCCCAGGGCTATCTCTCGGGGCACCCGGTGCCTGCGGCCGATATCACCGCACGGCTGCTGGAGGAAAACCAGTTGCTGCCGTCCGCCTGAACGGCCGCTCGATGCCGAGTGGTGGTGAGTGGTTGCCCAGCAAACGATTAATGACCACTTGGCCGGGCGGCCATGCCGCGTAGGATGCCGGCATGACTCTGCTTGCCCTCGATCACGTCGCCGTAGCGGTGACAAACCTCGACGAAGCATTGGCTCACTACTGTGATGTGTGGGACCTCGAGCCAGCCAATGTCGAACGGGTGGCCGATCAAGGCGTCGACGAGGCCATGCTGAAACTGCCCGGCTCGTCCTTGCAGCTGATCGCCCCGGTCTCTGCGGAGTCGACCGTTGCGAGATTCCTCGACAAGAGGGGGCCGGGCCTCCACCATGTCGCCTATGCGGTCGCAGACCTCGAAGCGACCCTCGCCCATCTCCGAGAGCGTGGTGTGGCTCTGATAGACGAGCACCCCCGAGTGGGGGGCGGCGGGGCCCGCATCGCCTTCGTCGACCCGCGCGCCAACGGCGGCCTGCTCGTCGAGCTCGTCGAACGGCGGTGAAGAACGACCCGGCGCCTTCTCCGCTGCGGGTGCCCGAGTTCCGCCGCCTCACCGCCATCTCGATCACAGTTGCGCTCGGTTTCGGGATGGTCATCCCCGTGCTCCCCGACTTCGCCCGTTCCTTCGGGGTGGGGATCGCCGCGATCGGCCTCATCCAGCTCGTCTTCGGACTTACTCGGTTCTCATTCGGGGTCGTGGGAGGGCTTGCCGTGGACCGTTTCGGCGAGCGCACCACCACCCTGACCGGGATCCTGATCGTCGCGCTCTCCTCGTATGCGGCCGGTCTGTCGCAGTCGTTCCTGCAGCTGGTCCTGGCGCGCGGCTTCGGGGGAGCCGGGTCCGCGCTGTTCATCGCCGGGCTCATGAACCGAATCCTGCGCATCATCGAACCCGCCGCCATGGGGAGAGCGACCGGGATCTTCCGGTCCTCGTTCTTGATCGGAATCGGCCTCGGCCCCCTGTTCGGGGGCCTCGCCGGGGACGAGCTCGGGCTCAGCGCCCCCTTCCACATCTACGCCACCGGCCTGCTGGTGGCCGCTGCGATTGGATGGTTCGCCATGGCCGGCGAGCCGGCACGAGGGCGGGCGGAGAAGAAGACTCCGCTGCAGGCCCTACGTGCCGCGGCCCCCCTGTTCTCCGACATCCGCTACACCGCGGCCCTGGCGGCAACGTTCGTGGGGTGGTGGACGATCTCGGGGCCGGCGCAAATCCTCGGAGTGGTCTTCGCCAAGGACCGGCTGGGCTTCTCGGGCGCCCAGGTGGGGGCCGCGCTTACCCTGCTGTCGCTGGGTGAGCTGCTCGTCCTCCCACTGGCGGGGCGGGCCGCAGACAGCTACGGACGCCGGGCAGTGCTGGTCCCCGCGCTTGCCCTTTCCGCGGTGTCGGTGGCGGCCGTAGGGCGCATCGAGACACCCCACCTGTTGTTCTACGTCTTGCTGGTGCTGATCGGGGCATCGGTGGCTGCCGAGAGCACCGCGGCGGGGGGTCTCTTGGCCGATTCCGTGCCCCGCTCGGGATCGGGGGCCGCGGTGGGCATGAACCAGATGGCGGGCGACCTCGGCTATCTCACCGCGCCCTCCGCACTCGGCTACGTCGCCCAGGGGTCCTTTCAGCTCGCCTATCTCCTGGGAGCGGCCCCCGCGGCGCTCGTGTTGCTCGTGGCGCTGAGGCTTCCGGGCCGCCGGGCCAAGGCCAACTCCGGGGCCGTTAGGGCGGCCGAACCGGAACCGGCCGAACCGGTGGCCTAGCCGGCGGTCCGTGCTCGGGGGCGGCCGGCGTGGTCGATCGCCCACCTTGGGCGTTTGGCCACCGAATCTGTGGTGGATCGCCCAACTTGGGCGTTTCGCCACCCACCATCATGTTGGCTCGCGGCGAGCTGGAACTCGGCCCGACCCCCACGCCGGGCGGCTGATAGCGTGAGCCAGTGGGCTCTCGCTACGACGACGTCGGAGTAAGGGGACAGGAGCACGCCCTGGAGGCCGTGCTCCGCCACCTCGGCCCCACCCTGGTCGACGCGGCCCCCTACGAGGTCCTCACCCGCTTCGGCCACTACGCCTCGGTGCTGCGGCTCACAGAGGACCTCGGCCTGGCGCTGTGCACGGACGGGGTGGGCTCCAAGACCATGATCGCCGCAGCCCTCGACCGCTACGACACGATCGGCTTCGACTGCATGGCGATGAACGTCAACGACCTGTTGTGTGTGGGAGCGCGGCCCGTGGCGATGCTCGACTACCTCGGGGTCAACACGCTCGACCACGCCCGCACCGAGGCGATCCTCGAGGGCCTCGGGGCGGCGGCGCATGAGGCAAGGGTCGCCGTGGTGGGAGGTGAGCTCGCGCAGCTCCCGGGCGTAATCGGCTCCGATGGGTCAGGCCCTGGAGACGAGCGCGCCTTCGACCTCGTGGGCACCGCCTTCGGAGTTGTCGATCCCTCTCGGCTGGTGCTGGGGCAGGACGTGTCGCCGGGCGACGTGCTCATCGGGCTGCACTCCTCAGGCATCCACTCGAACGGGCTGAGCCTCGCTCGCAGAGTCCTGCTCGACTCGGGCGCCTACCGGCTCGACGAGCAACCTTCGCCGTTGGAGCGCGCGCTCGGCGACTAGCTCCTCGAGCCCACCCGGATCTACGTCGGCCCGATCCGGGCGCTCTGGGACGACGGCATCCACCCTGTGGGCCTGGTCCACATCACCGGGGACGGCTTCCTCAACCTGTGCCGCTTGGAGGCCGCGGTGGGTTACCTCATCGACACCCTGCCGGAGGAGCCCCCGGTGTGCTCGCTGATCCAGAAGGGCGGTGACATCTCGGACGCCGAGATGTTCAGGGTCTTCAACATGGGCGTGGGCTTCGTCGCCGTGCTCCGTGCCCCAGAAGCAGAACGGGCGCTGGGGGTCCTTTCTGGGACCGGTTGCCCCGCCTCCGTCATCGGCTCGGTGACGAAGCGTTCGGGGGAAGTCGAGATCGTAGAGCGCGGCCTGGCCGGGAGCCTCGAGGACTCGGGTCGCTTCAGCCCGGCTTCGTAGCCGTACTATTCGGCTCCGATGGACCCCGAAGAGATCGCTGCGCTACGCAAGAAGAAGGAGGAGGCCCTCGGCTCCGGCGGCGAGCGCGCAATCGCGCGCCAGCACGAGCAGGGAAAGCTCACCGCGCGCGAGCGTATCGCCGCCCTCTTGGATGAGGACAGCTTCGTCGAGACCGACATGCTCGTGCGCCACCGCTCCCAAGGCTTCGGCATCGAGGACCGGCGCCCCTTCTCGGACGCGGTGGTCACCGGCTGGGGCACGATCGATTCCCGCAAGGTGTTCGTGTTCGCCCAGGACTTCACCGTCTTCGGCGGCTCCCTGGGCGAGGTAGTGGCCGAGAAGATCTGCAAGGTCATGGATCTTGCCCTCGAGACCGGTGCGCCGGTGATCGGGCTCAACGAGTCCGGCGGCGCCCGGATCCAAGAGGGCCCGGTGTCGCTGGCGGGATACGGCTACATCTTCGAGAGAAACGTGCGCTCCTCGGGCGTCGTCCCTCAGATCTCGGCGATCATGGGGCCCTCCGCCGGAGGCGTTGTCTACTCGCCGGCCCTCACCGACTTCACGTTCATGGTCGCCGAGACCTCCTACATGTTCATCACCGGACCCGACGTCATCAAGGCGGTGACCGGCGAGGAGGTCACTCACGAGGAGCTCGGCGGCGCAATGACGCATGCTTCCCGTTCGGGGGTCGCCCACGTCGTCGCCTCGGACGACCAGGACTGCCTCGCCCGCATTCGCTACCTGATGTCGTTTCGGCCCTCGAACAACTACGAGGCGCCGCCCTTCTATGAACCGACCGACGACCCCCTGCGTTCGTGCGACGAGCTGATGGAGCTGGTCCCCGATTCCCCCAACAAGCCCTACGACATGCACCAGGTCATCGGCTGCGTGTTCGACGATTCGGAGTTCTTCGAAGTGCACCAGCACTGGGCGCAGAACATCCTCTGCGGGTTCTCACGGCTCGCAGGACATCCCGTGGGAGTGGTGGCCAATCAGCCCGAGGTGCTCGCCGGTACGCTCGACATCGCGTCCTCGACCAAGGCGGCCCGCTTCGTACGATTCTGCGACGCGTTCAACATCCCGCTGGTGTGTTTCTGTGACGTGCCCGGCTTTCTTCCAGGCACCGAGCAGGAGTTCTCGGGCATCATCCGCCACGGAGCCAAACTGCTCTATGCGTTCTCCGAAGCGACCGTGCCGCGGCTGACGGTGATCACGCGCAAGGCATACGGGGGCGCCTATCTCGTCATGAACTCGAAGCACATCAGAGCCGACGTCTCGTTTGCATGGCCGACCGCGGAGATCGCGGTCATGGGGGCCGAGGGCGCGGTCAATGTCATCCACCGGCGGGAAATCGCCGAGTCGGACGACCCCGACGTCACCCGTGCAGAACTCATTGCGGATTACCGGCAGAGGTTCTCGAACCCCTATGTCGCGGCCGAACGCGGCTTTGTCGACGACGTCATAGAGCCTCAGGACACGCGCCGCAAGCTGGTGCAGGCGCTCGAGATGCTGCGCTCGAAGCGGGAGGCCACTCCGCCACGAAAGCACGGGAACATCCCACTGTGACGGCGCGCGCCGCGCTGGAGATCATCTCCGTCACACCGACACCGAACACGCAGGAACGCGCCGCTCTGCAGGGTGCTCTAGAGCAGATTGCGGCGTCCGAGAAGCGCGCCCGGGCGGCGTCTGTGTGGCTGCGTGCGGGACGGGCGCGCGGACGCAGGCTGGGGATGTACGAGTATCGCGACCGCTTCGACACGGCCGAGGCATGGAGATTGTCGCTGCGCTTCCCAACCGGGGGCCGGGAGTATCAAGGGAAGCCGGGCCGGGCAGACTCCCGCTGACTCGGCTCGGGAGGGGCCGACGCAGGGTCGGCCGCTATCGAGCGCAGTGCTCGCTCCTGGTGGGTGGCGAGCTCGGGTGCAATTGCCGAGGTCGTGCTGCCTCTGCCCGGCAAGACCACCAGCGCCGAGGAGACTGGGCGCTCGTAGCCATCTGCGGGGCGGTTGACGATCTCGCCCTTGACGAACATCGTGGTGGAGCCCTCGCCGTCGAGATTGAACGCTCAGCGCGCGCCGAGCCTCATGAAGAGCCGGGCGAAACCGAGCGGCGTCATGCCCACGCTGCGGCCCGGGCGGCGGCCGGCGACCGTGACCAGCAGCACGCGACCGTCCGCGGTAGCGCCTACACCCGTCCGGGGGTGGCGGTAGAAGAACGAGCCGGTTCCCCGACCAATGAAGATGGCGCCGTCGCGTACCAGCACGGGGTTGCCGCCGATGGCGTCGCGAATTCCGGGCCAGTCCCGGAACGACCACGTGAAGGTCACCTCGTCCGCCACCTCTAGGCCCATCAGCTCGGGCGCACGCGACCCCCACAGGGGAGTCGCCAGCACGATCCCGCCACGCCGCTGCATGCGCCCTGCCGAGCAGCGCTGCGCGGTGACCACGGTAGGGATTGCGTGGTCGCTGCCGGCGCCGCGCGCCGGCGGGCCAAGGGGGCTGAGCCTTACTGCGCATGAAAAACGTGGGGGCCTGGCGACATCGCCACCCACGGCCGAGTAGGCGGCGATCTCCTGCATCGACGGAATGCCCCGATTGAAGCGAGAAATTGCCAACTCCTGTCCCGTCGACTGCACCCTCACCGAGCTCGTCAGGGGACGGCGCCCGAAGTGAGTGCGGGACTCGGGCTCGACGAAAGCGAAGTTGCCACCGAATTGTGGCGGCGGAGACTGCATTAGGCGGCCGTCATCGGCGAACGCGTAGACGGGCCGGCCGTCGGGCCGGGCGTAGTCGCCGTTGATCGCCGCCAGCGCTCCGGTGCGGCGCGCCATCGAAGAGGTCCGCTCGAGCCCGGGCAGCCGGTTGTTCGAGAGCA
>JBPCPZ010000140.1:0-8324 GCA_050998655.1 Actinomycetota bacterium | reverse complement strand
CCTCACCCGATCCCAGCCCGAGCCCCGACCCGAGCCCGAGCCCAGATCCCAGCCCGGACCCCGACCCGAGCCCGAGCCCAGATCCCAGCCCGGAACCGAGCCCGAGCACCAATCCCGATCCCAGCCCGAGCCCCAGCCCGTCACCGAGCCCCAGCCCTTCCTAATCCGGACGGACTCCGTCGCTCTTTCCTGCACCAAGGCAAATGTTGAGCCCATGACCACCCTCAAAGGTGGTCGCAGAGAGCAATTTCCAGCGCTATCGCCCCGGCGGCCCCGTGGCGCGGCCCACGGCATCGCAGAAGCTCCTGTAGGCCTCCAACTCCTCATTTAGCGGCGCCATGATGTCGCTCTCGGCCACCTCGGTGAGCCTGACCCGGAGCCTGCGGCGCACCCGCGCAGCTCGTCTGCGACCTCCGACGCGGGCCGCGAGGCGGGCGCCGAAAGCCAGGGCGATGCCGACGAGAGTGCCCCCGACGACCATCAAGGTCGGGTAGGAGAAACCCTCCCATTCCGGCGTCGGAGGCTCCGGGAGCCGCAGCCATGCGACCCCGAAAAGAGCCGTCAGCCACAGCACGCCTGTGATCACTGTCAGCGCCAAGAGGTATTGGAGGGCCCCGCCCAGCGCCCACCAGCGGGGGGGCCGCGATTTCGTCTCAGTGGTGGCGAGGACCCGGTCGAGCGTGCGCGGCAACTCGGGCAACGACTCGGCCGCTCGACGCCGAGCCACCTCGGGCCAGGGGTCGGGGAGGCGCCCGGCGCGGTCTTCTGCCAGGCCTCGCACACTGGTCTCGAGACGCGCCCTCTGCACCGGGGTCGGCGGCGGCAAAGAGGTGCGCGCCTCCGGGTCGGAAGTGAGGTGAAGCCGTCGCAACGGATCCGGCCGAGCCCGCTTCAACCAGCGGGTGAAGGGCCATCCCACCCGCAGAGCCGACTCTCTGCGGTGCGATCGCTCGACCGAGTTGGCCACCAGTCCCACACCCGCGGCCTCGGCGAGGGAATCGACCACCGCATTGAGCCCGGAATCACCTTTTGGGGCGCGACGCTCGCCACAGAAGCTCCTGAGAGCTTCGGTCACGGCGGCAACATCTGCGGCCAGGCGGTCCACCGCAGCACGCCGCGCCAGCACGCGTTCTCTGAGGACGCTCCTAAGATCCTCGAGTCCCTCCCCCGTCCGGCAGGAGATGGCTCTCACCGGTACCTGGTCGAGACCGTCCTCAGCCAGCACTCGCTTGAGGTCGATGAGGCAATCCGCTCGATCCGGCGACTCCAGCTCGTCGATGCGGTTCAGTGCCACCAACATGACTGCGGAGTGGCTCCGCAGCGGACGCAGATAGCGGTTGTGGAGAGCCGCATCCGCATACTTCTGCGGGTCCACGACCCACACGAGCAGGTCCACGAGCTCCACCAGACGATCAACCTCGATCCGATGAGCGATCTCGGTCGAATCGTGGTCGGGGAGATCCAGCAGCACCATGCCGTCCAGGCGTGAGTCGCCGCCGGCGAGCCTGTGACGCTCGGCAATTCCGAGCCAGTCCAGAAGATCATCCGCGGCCCCCTCACCCCAGACACACGCCTGCGGTCTGGCCGTGGTGGGTCGACGAACCCCGGCTGCTGCGAGCCGAGCACCGGCCAACGCATTGAACAACGACGACTTCCCGCTTCCCGTGGCGCCCGCAAGCGCGACCACCGTCAGCTCGGTCCCGTGGCCGAGCCGGGCGCCGGCCCGATCCCCCACCGCGGCTGCTCGCTCCACCACAGCAGCATCGAGGCGCCCTCGCGCCAGAGCCACGGCCTCCCCCAGCGCACGAAGGCGCCCGTCGATATCGACGCTCCTCGGGCCACGCAGCCGAGCCTTCACGAGCGCGCCGCGGCCAGCGCCTTCACCGTCTCCCCCAGCTCGTCGGCCTGGCCCTGCGGCGGCACCGCCTCTTCGAGGAGCGCATAGAAGCGAGTGGCCTCCCGCTCCCACATCAGGGTGGCAATACGGGCGATCAAATCGTCTCGGGCCCGGGCCGTGAGCGTGCGGACGGCCTGGTCACCGAACAGCGCTTCGAGCAGCTTCTGGCTCAGAGTGGCGGTTCCTCCTGCAACTGCAAGCTCCCCGCCGGTGAGGCCGCCGGTGTGGGCGAACACCACGACCATCAACGCTGCCCCGAGACCATTGACTCCAAAAGACAGGGCTCGCCCGGCAGCCCGCTTGGACGCCCCCTCCGAGGCGACGAGCTGCAGAACTCCCTCCTGCCACGCCCGCAACTCTTCCCCAATCCGACTCGGAAGCTCGGCGGACGACCGGCTCAGGTCCCTGTCCTCAGCCGCGAGCAGCGAGCGCCCCGCAGGGTGCTCGCGCCAGCGATCGACCGCCGCCTCGGCGGCGCGATCGGCGGCGGCCCGGACCACAGAGGCGACGCTTTCGGATAGCACAGATTGCACTTCTCCGGCCGGTGAGGGGCGGCCCAGCACGGCCTCGGCGACGCGATCCCGCAACCGGCCAATGCGCGCCTCCAAGGACTTCATGAAGTCGCCGGTGCCGACAACCTCTTGCCATCGAGCCAGCACCTCGCCCCTGAGAAGGGTGCCGCCTGAGAGGGCATCGGAAACATCTTCGAGGGCGCGCTCGTAGGACCTCGCCACCGCATCGTTGAGCTCCCTGACTGCGCTGCTCTGGGCATCGAGGCCGGTCACGATGAGCTCGGTGCGGGCCGCCAGGCTGTCGAGCGCCCCCGCGAGCGTCATGCGGACCAACCTCTCCCGTTGCTCCCGATCGCTAGCGAGCTCGTCGAGCCATTCCCGCACCGGCTCGAGGGCGTGCTTCGGCAACAGGCCGGCCTCCAGCTCGCTCTCGGGCACGCTGAGAACGGGCGCGCGCTCGAGGCTCGCCGAGTCCAGTAGGGCCCGCAGGTGCGAGGGAACCTCGGCGAGCGCTTCGGGAGGGATACGGTTCAAGACCACCGCTAGGGCGATGGCGCGCGCCTGAGCCTTGCTCAGGAGCTCCCACGGGACCGCATCTGCGTAGCGGGCCGCGGTGGTGACGAACAGCCACAGATCGCCCGCGGCGAGGAGCTGGTCCGCCAGGATCCTGTTCGCGGCTTCGACGGAGTCGATGTCGGGGGCGTCAAGCAAGGCGATGCCGTGCGGGACGTCGGCGTCGAGCACGAGATGAAGGCTGTGGGTTCCAGACGGTGCTCCGCCCATGGTGCGAGCAAACGAGGGCAGGATGCGATCGTCTTGGAACCACGACCTGTCGCCCGGATGGCAGGCGAGAACCGGCGAGCGTGTCGTGGGTCGCAACACGCCGGCCGGAGAGACCTCGGTGCCCACCAAGCTGTTGACCAAGGTCGACTTGCCGGCGCCGGTGGATCCTCCCACCACCACCAGCAACTGCGCATCCAGCCGCTCGAGCCGGGGCAGAAGGTAGCCGGCGATCTGATCGGCGGCCTCGTCGCGCGTTGTGCGCGCGCCCTGCGCCCCCGGTAAGTCGAGCAACAACGCACACGCCTGCAGGCGTGCGCGCAACTCTCGAAGAACATCTATGACCACTTCTTGAGGGCGTTCCGGCATGCTCTTAAGGGTAAGGCCCGAGCATGGCAACAAGGGTCTCGGAGCGATTGGCTTGGGCGGTCGACACCTCTGGCCATCGAGCCGGCCGATCGGGTGCTCGAGGTCGGCTGCGGCCACGTAGTGGCGGCCTCGCGTGTCTGCGAAAGGCTCGGCAGCGGTGGGCTGACTGCGATCGATCGCAGTCGCACGAATGATCGAGATGGCGGAAAGAAGGAACAGGAAACACATCTCCTCGGGCAAGGCGATCTTCGAGACGGTTTCCCTCGAAGAGGCGAGTTTCGCCGAAGGGCGATTCTCCAAGGTCTTCGGAATCCACATGGCAGCGCTATGGCGCTCCAGCGCGGCCTGGACGTGATCCGGCGACATCTGGGATCCGGCAGTATTCAGCTCCAGGATCATTCGGATTTCGGTCGTGTTCCAGCTGAAGAGAGGGACATATCGCGCGCCGTTGCTCCGCTCCTGCTCTCTTTGCTTGCGCCAAGGCGGAGAGTCTCGCCGGTAGTCATTTTGCCCGTCGGCGCAAGATGACGCCAGATCGGTTATGCTTGTTTGTGAAGCTCGTTCCCTAGAACTTGTTCCATGAGTTAGGGACAGCTTCTAGTTAGGACGTGAGTGTGGTTGTGCCATCGCCTTCCTTACCTCGTTCGTGAGTGCATAGAGGAGGTGTTTACATGGCAACCGGAACTGTAAAGTGGTTCAACGACGCCAAGGGTTATGGCTTTATTTCCCCTGACGATGATTCTAAGGATCTCTTCGTCCACCACACCAACATCATGGGTGACGGCTACAAAAGTCTGCCCGAGGGTGCGAAGGTCGAATTCGAGTCGCGCGCCGGGGCCAAGGGGCCCGAGGCGACGAACGTCACAACACTCGCCTAGAACCAGGCCGGTTGGGCCGTGGTAGCTATTGCAGCTGCCACGGCTCCAATGGTCGATTACTGGGCTGGAGCTGCGTGTACCGCACGACGCAAGGTTCGCTTCGACGCGAATACACGAAATGGCCGGTCCCGACCATCTGCCTCCTTCAGGCACTCGACACGGTCCGCCTCGACGTCGACAACTCGCCGGGCAACGATGTCCGTAGCCACAGGGAAACGTGCCTCGGCTCCATGGTCTCCTCAACAGCCTCCATCAGGTACCGTGACAATCTATCGAGGTCGACCTCCTCGCGGAGTTTGGAGCTGAAGCCCTCGAGGATTTTCTCAGCATCGTATTTCCTGCGGTTGAAGCGGCGGTCCACCTGCTCCTGTATGCGGGAGCGCAACGGGCGGAACAACACAGCAACCGCAAGCGTGGATCCTGCGACAACCATCTGTGAGTCGGCGAACTGATCGCTAACCGCCGTCTGAAGAAGCACGATGGTCGCATAGTAAGCAAGCCCCAGAGTGGCCGAGAGGGCGCCATAGACTAGCGTTCGGTTAATGATGACGTCGACGTCGTAGAGGTGGTGCTTCAGGATAGCAACACCCGCTGCGATCGGAATGCCGCCAAAGGCGAATAGGACGACGGTGATCATGTGAGAGTCCAAGGTTACTGAGTCGAAGCCGAGAGCCAAGAAGACGGCAGGCGCTACGAGCGACATTCCAATTACGGTAAACACCAGCAGTGTGGCCGAATATACGAACCACTTGAGTTGCTGGCGTTCCCGCCCACGAGCTCGCTTCAGCCGCACGATCATCGCGCCCGCTAGTACCACCGCGACAAACATGGCTACTAACAACGAGGCAGCAAGGACGGCGATCGCGGGCCCTGTTTGCGCGCCGCTGGGGCCATTGAATCCGCTGAGGTCCTCCCGCCCAGGTGGTGCAGTCGCGACCGCGGTAGCGATCGTTAGTGCGGCGACATCTGCCACTGCAAGCCACGCCACCGGACGCCAGCGCCGAGACGGAAGCCGGCCATCGGGAAACAGAAGCATGAGCAACGACACCAAGCCGCCGGCAGCCGGAAGCCACGATCCTAGCCAAGCAAAAAGCTCGCCGGCCGGCAGCGATCCGGGGGCCGCAACCAAGGCCCGAATGGCATAGTCCTGGGCGAAAATCGACGCCGCAAGCCCAAGTCCGATCACGGAGAACAGCCAGCCGACGGCATTGTCCGGGGAGCGCGACGCAATCAGCGCCCCCAACACGGACACGGTTATTCCCAGCAGGGCGACCTGTCCCGGCAATCCGAGTGAGTCCGCGCTGGTCGTCGACCGGTTCACCAGCGCGAGTATGGCGTCTGCGACGCCAAGCAGCGCCGTGAGACCGCACATCGACCAGGCGATTCGTCCGGACCTGCTGGTTCTCATAGGCTCCCTCCACCCGACAGCCTCGCGCCGCTTCCGCCAGTCGCCGACCGTTGAGAGACAGTCTCAAAAAAGGCCGACCCAATACCGTTACAGTTGGTTACTCGGGGCTGCTCACCTTTCGGATGCGCGTCGCAGTATCATTGATGATTGTTGAGCATTCGGACAGCCGACATTCTCATTGGTGACGCGCGGTCGTCGGGTGCACATGGCATGGACATGACTTCGGGATAGACGGAGTCAACTACAGCATCCAGAGTTTACTCTCTCCGCTACCTCTCGGCGTCAGCGATCGACCTCCACCTCGTCGGCGTGAAGGACTCGCCATCCGCGGGAAGGCCGAACGCTTTCGACGGCATTATCTCGAAGACGTTGCACGGCGGGCCGCCGGATGTGGGAGCAGCGTACTCGGCGTCGAGTATTCCTCTCGATTACCACCGTGGCCCATTCGTAGATTGCTTTGAAAGATCCTACGCGCGACGAAGCGTCGCCTCATGCATACCCGCCGGGCATCACCTTGCACGATCAGGTGCAAATCACCGGTGTCGGTAGTGATGACACATCGTCCGTCGGCGGCGAGGGTTCGACTCTTCCGGGTCGTCTCCTTCGAGGAAACGTTGAGCGCCGACTCCGACCAAACGGCTAGCACCGGCATGGCGTGCTGGGCTCCATCCGGCCGTACGGTGATGAGCCAAAACCAACCGCCTCTTGTGAGTCGCTCCTGCGCGTCCTCACAGCGGATGGGTCGCGAGTTGCCTGCTTCGCCTGCTGCTGCGGTTCCCTTCCCTTCGCGCAACATCGCCTCGCCTGCGGCGTGTTTTAGGCGGCTCTACGAGTTTTCCTTGTCTGATCAATGTCGCTTTCGTAACTGTCACCACGAGAGCGAGCCCGGCTGCGCGGTGCTTGCAGCTGCTGCCGAGTGGTCGTCGGTGCTCTAGCGACACCTTAACGACCACTCGGCAAAAACGGCTACTCAGAGGCACATGTTGCATGCCCCTGAGTGACCGTTCGTCGCCCCCACGTCGTCCGTTAGCTACTCGCAGCCGAGCAGGACCTCTCCGGCACACTGATCGGTGCCCTGGCCGCCGCTGAGGTTGTCGACACCCGGACCACCAATGAGATCGTCGTCACCGGCCCGGCCTTCGAGCACGTCGTCACCGCGCTCTCCACGCAGAGTGTTGGCTCCGTCGTCGCCTCTGAGGAAGTCCGAGAACGGCGAACCGTACAGGGCCTCCATGAGGATGAGGTTGTCGGCACCAAAGCCCTCCGCCAGCCCCGCCTGGAGGTCGGCCGTCACGCCGGTGGTGGAGTCGGCGAATGACGCTGCATCGTTGCCGTCGCCACCGTTGAGTGCATCCGAGCCCTTGCCACCCTGCAGGAGGTCGTCGCCCGCAAGCCCGAAGAGCTGGTCTACAGACTGGCCTCCGTAGAAGCGATTCGCGGCCCCATCGCCGCGCAGGACGTCGGCAAAGTTGGTGCCGACCACGCCTTCGATCGTGGCGAGCTGATCCGTCCCATAGGCGAGGGCGGTTCCTGCGGTGAGATCAACGGTCACCGCATGGCGCACGACCGAGTAGTCGATCGTGTCGTCGCCTGCGTCGCCGGTGAATGAGTCGTCGTCATCGGTGTCCTTAGACCGGCTGCTGAAGTAGTCGTTGCCGTCTCCACCCGAGACGTTATCGGGGCCCGTGCCAGAGTTGATGACGTCGTTGTCTGCGTCGCCCGCGAGGTCGTCATTGCCGGAGCCTCCGAGGATCTCGTCGTCGCCCGCTGCGCCCGAGATGGCGTCGTTGCCGATGCCGCCGCGCAAGATGTTGACTTTGTCGTCGCCGGTGATCGAGTCGTTATGGATCGATCCGGACACGTTCTCGATGGCCACGATCGTGTCGTTGCCGACCCCGGTGCTGGTTCCCGCTCCCAGGTCGACCGTTGCCGGGGTGGCCGCGGTTATGAACTGGAGGACATCGATGCCTTCTCCGCCGTCGAAGTCGTCGTCGCCGGGAGAGGACTCGAGCTCGTCGTCGCCCGCCAAGCCAAAGAGCTTGGCGTTGCCGGCGGAGCCGGTGATCTCGTTGGTGCCATCGCTGCCGGTGAGCGAGTCGTTCTGAGCCGAACCCCTGAGGTCCTCAATCTTAACCAAGACGTCGTTTCCGTCTCCGGTGGCCGTCCCGTTCTTCAGGTTGGCCGTGATTGCGACCGAGGAGGTGCTGAAGTCGGCCTCGTCCCGGTCGTTCAGACACGAACGCTTGGTGCAACCGAACCCTGCGCCGCTGATGCGGTCGTCGCCGGAGCCACCGTCCATACGGTCGACGTTCTCGTCACTTTCGCTGGGCCCACCCCACAGCTTGTCCTTCCCTCCCGCTCCTCTTAGAACATCGCCTCCGTAAAATCCGCGAAAGCTGTTGGTATTGGCGGCGCCCACGATGAGGTCGTCCGCGAAAGAACCGGTGATGTCCGCGATTTCGACGAGAGTATCCCTGCCC
>JBPCPZ010000155.1:0-9393 GCA_050998655.1 Actinomycetota bacterium | reverse complement strand
ACGTCCGGATAGGGGCGAAAACGGCTCGTGAGATCGGTCACCCGCGCCGCCACCTCGGAACGGGCCTTGTCCGAGTCTTCCTTGACCGTCCTGGAGATGAGCTCGGCGACCTCCGAGGCCTCCTCTTCCTTCATCCCGCAGGTGGTGATGGCCGGCGCGCCCACCCGGATACCGGACGCCACAAACGGCTTCTCGGGATCGTAGGGGATCGCGTTCTTGTTCACGGTGATGCCTACCTCGTCGAGACGCCGCTCGGCATCGCGCCCCGTGACTCCCACCGGCCGCAGATCGACCAGCATGAGGTGGTTGTCCGTGCCCCCCGAAACCACCCGCAGTCCCTCTGAGGTGAACGTCTCGGCCATGGCGCGAGCGTTGGCCACCGTCTGAGCCGAGTAAGAACGGAAACCCTCGGTGGAGGCTTCCTTGAAAGCGACCGCCTTGGCTGCGATCGAGTGCATCAGGGGTCCGCCCTGCCAGCCGGGGAACACCGACTTGTCGATCGCCTTCTGATGCTCGGCTTTGCACATGATCATGGCGCCGCGCGGCCCCCTCAGCGTCTTATGGGTCGTGCATGTGACGATGTCGGCATGAGGGACGGGATTGGGGTGGGCGCCTCCGGCGACGAGCCCGATGAAGTGGGCCGCATCGACCAGTAACAGGGCCCCCGCTTCGTCGGCGATGGCCCTGAATCGCTCGAAGTCCCAGATACGCGAGTAGGCCGAATAGCCCGCGATCAGCATCTTGGGCCGCTCCTTCTTGGCGACCTCGGCGATGTGGTCGTAGTCGAGCGTTTCCGTGGCACGGTCGACCTGGTAAGCGACGACTTCGAAGAGGCGTCCCGAGAAGCTCACCGGCGAGCCGTGCGTGAGGTGACCGCCGTGTGCCAGCTCCATGCCCATTATCTTGTCGCCCGGCTCGAGAAAAGCAAAGTAGGCGGCGACGTTCGCCTGGGCGCCGGCGTGAGGTTGCACGTTGGCATGCTCGGCCGAGAACAGCTCCTTGGCTCGGGCGATCGCGAGCTCCTCCACCACGTCGACGTGCTCGCAGCCCCCGTAGTAGCGGCGCCCGGGATAGCCCTCGGCGTACTTATTCGTGAGCGGGGTGCCGAGCGCAGCCAGCACCGCGGGCGAGGAAAAGTTCTCCGAGGCGATGAGCTCGATCTTGGAGTTCTGCCTGTGCGCCTCCGCCAGCATGGCTTCGGCTGCCGCGGGATCGATCTTCTCGACCGCCGCCCAATCGGCCCACCCAGGGTTGCTCATCTCGTGGCCTCCTCCTCTTCGATCCCCGATATCTGCGCGACCCGGCGGGCGTGGCGGCCGCCCTCGAAGCTGGTGACCAAGAATGCGTCCACGATCGCGAGCGCCAACTCCACGCCCAACACTCGCTCTCCCAGCGACAGCACGTTGGCGTCGTTGTGGGCGCGCGCCAACCGAGCGGTGAACTCATTGTGACAGAGCGCGGCCCTCACCCCGCGAATCTTGTTGGCTGCGATCTGCTCGCCCTGGCCGCTGCCCCCGAAGATCATGCCGAGGTCCACGTCCTCTGCGACCACGGCCCGCCCTACCCGAGCACAGTAGGAGGGATAGTCGACCGCTTCCGTGTCGTGAGTCCCGAGGTCTGAGACCTCGTGGCCGAGGTCCTTCAGATGCTCGATCACCCGGCTCTTCAGCTCGAAGCCGGCGTGGTCCGAGCCCACTACGATCCGCATTCAGAGCCGCCCGGAAGCGACGCGATCGGCGATGACCTCGACCCCCGCCTCGATCTCGACCGCACAGGCTTCGTAGGTGGCGGGATCTTCCATATAGGGGTCCGCGATGTCTCTCTCGCCGAGCAACCAGACCTTGGCAGAGGCACCAGGTTCTAGTCGGGTGCTCTCGGCTTGCTGAGCGGCCGTCATCACCACCACGACATCGGCCTCGCGAAGATCGGACGCTTCGACTCGTCGGGAGCGGTGGCCACTCAGGTCAAAGCCCCGAGACCGAGCCGGGGCGCCCAGGCCCTCGCTAGCCGGAAGTCCCGGCTCTGCTGAAAGCCCCGCCGAGGTGATCTCGGCTTGCACTCCTCGCTCGCTCAGAGCTCGGCACAGCAGGGCTTCCGCCAGAGGCGACCGACAGATGTTGCCCGCACACACTACGAGGATCCTCACGCCATAGACTCTGCCACAGGCGACTGTGCCCCGAGCAGGAACGCCCGCAGCGTACCTTTCTCTCCATGAGCGCGACCTGGGATCAGATAGTCGAGCGACTGCGCGAGCTCTCGGACCTCGCCAGCGCCATCAAACTGCTCCACTGGGACCAGGCAACAATGATGCCGCCGGCGGGCGCGGCCGCTCGCGCGCGGGCCCAAGCCACCCTCCAGGCGACCGCCCACGCCCGTTTCGTCGACCCCGAGATGGGGGCACTCATCGACAAGCTCTCGCAGGAGTCGCTGTCGGAAGAAGAGGAGGCGACCCTGCGACTGCTGCGACGCGACTACGACAAGGCGGTCCGGGTTCCTCAGGAGCTGGTCAGAGAGCTGGCCGAGGTTTCCGGGCGCGCCTACCAAGCTTGGACCGAGGCCCGGCCGGCCGCCGACTTCTCGATCCTCGAGCCCCACCTGGTCCGCCTTCTCGAGCTGAAGAAGCAGGAGGCTGAGGCCCTCGGCTACGCGGACGAGCCCTACGACGCACTCTTGGATCAGTACGAACCGGGGATGACCACGGCCGAGGTCGAGGCGATGTTCCAAAGTCTGCTAGCCGGCCTAAAGCCTCTGGTCGAAGAGGTGCTGGACAACCTCGACGACCCTCCCGGCTGGCTCAGCGACCGCTACGACCCCGACAGTCAGATGACGTTCTGCTACTGGCTCGTGGCCCAACTCAACTTCGACGTCACCCAGGGCCGCCTCGACATCTCCCCACATCCGTTCACGATCCACATCGGCCCGGGCGATGTGCGCCAGACGACGCGGCCCGATCCTCACAACCTCATGATGTCCGTGTACGCCGCGGTGCACGAGACGGGCCATGCTCTTTACGAGCAAGGACTGCCCGCAGAGTGGGCCGATCTTCCGATCGGGGGCCCGCCTTCCTTGGGCATGCACGAGTCCCAGTCGCGATTGTGGGAGAACCAGGTGGCGCGCAGCCGCGCCTTCACCGACTTCCTCCTCCCCCGGCTCAAGGAGCGCTTCCCGGGAGAGATCGGCATGGTGACCCCCGAGGACTTCTATCGCGGGGTCAATCACCCTCGGCGGACACTGATCAGGGTGACCGCCGACGAGCTCACGTACAACCTCCACGTGGGCTTTCGTTTCGAGCTCGAGCTGGCGCTGTTCAGAGACGAGCTTTCTATCGCAGATCTTCCGGATGCCTGGGACGAGAAGATGTCTCAGCACCTCGGGCTCAGACCCGACTCGGTGGCAGACGGCGTCCTCCAGGACATGCACTGGTCGACCGGCTCGTTCGGCTATTTCCCCACCTATACGCTGGGAACGATCTATTCGGCGGTCTTGTTCGCCCAAGCCTCCGCACAGCTCCCGGGTCTGGAAGCCGAGCTGAGGTCGGGAGTGACCGACCGGCTCCTGCAATGGCTGCGAGAAAACGTGCACGGCCGCGGATACCGGCACGACGCCAAGGACCTCATCGAGCGAATAAGCGGAGGTCCCGTCACTCCGGAGCCGTTGCTCGACTACCTGCGAGCCAAATACACCGCGCTCTATTCCAGCGCCTGACGGACCTCGGCCAAAGTCACCGGCCCGGCCCGCAACACCGTCAACTCATCCGTCACCGAGATCACACTCGAGGGAGCACCGTCGCAGCGGCCCTCATCCACATAGGCGCGAACCTCGTTCCCGAACGCGGCGCGCGCGTCGGCCACGGTCATTGACGGTGGCTCGCCTGTGCGGTTGGCGCTGGTGACGGCCACCGGGCCCGAGCCGGCGAGAAGCTCGAGCGCGACCTTGTGAGCCGGCACCCGGACCGCGATTGTGGCCCCATCGCCTCCCAGATCAGCATCGAAGGAGGGTTCACGCTCGAGTACCAACGTGAGGGGGCCGGGCCACAGCCTCTCGGCAATCCGCAGGGCGGCTTCAGAGAAAGTCGCCACTCGCTCGAGATCCGAGATGGAGGAGGCGAGCACGGGCAGAGCCTTGGTCTGCGGTCGCCCCTTTAGGGCGAAGAGTGCGGGGGCCGCGGCGCAGGCGGCGGCCAGGCCGTAGACCGTGTCCGTGGGGATCACCGCGGGACGGCCGGCCCGCAGCTCCTCCAGCGCTCTCTGCAAATCGGTCAACCGTGCCGGCCTTCGGCCACCCGCGGTTGTCCGGCGAGATCCGGGTAAATCGAGACCTCGTGGTAGCCACACTTCGTGAGCTCGTTCGCCGCCGTCGGACCCTGGGAAGCTCCAATCTCCAGCACGAGCCAGCCTCCCGACGTCAGCCACTCTCGAGCCTCGGCCGCGAGTCGCTCGATTACCTCGAGCCCCTCGGGCCCGGAAAACAATGCCTCGTGCGGTTCGTGGTCCCGCACATCGGATGGCAAATAAGGACTATCCCCCACGGAGACATAGGGCGGGTTCGAGACAACCACGTCGATCCCGCCTTGGAGGTCCTGTGACAGCCCATTCAGGAGATCACCGCTCACAAGTTCGACGGCCAGGCCCAGCCGTTGGCGATTCAGGCGCGCCCAACGAAGCGCCGCGGGCGATGCCTCGGTCGCATAAACGGAAGCGTCCACACGCTCCTGGGCCGCAGCCAGCGCGATCGCGCCCGACCCGGTTCCAACGTCGACGATCACCCCACCAAGCGGGAGCCGCGCCAGTGCACGCTCAACGAGGATCTCGGTCTCGGGCCGGGGGATGAAGGTGCCGGGACCGACGCTAAGCTCCAGGGCTCTGAAGCCCGAGACGCCGGTGAGGTACTGGAGAGGCTCTCCCGCAACCCGCCTACGAGCCAGCTCCAACACACGTTCGCAATCCTCTTCGGAGACACCAACGCCTGCGTTGACGGTCGTCGCAGATGCTCCGGTGACGGCCTCGATAAGCCATAACGCCTCGCGCTCCGGTACGGCGATGCTCGCCCTTTGCAACAAGGCCGACGCCTGCTGGAGGATCCTGATAGAAAGCGTTAGAATCGTGCCTACTCCGGTCCCTGCAGACCGGCGGAAAGTGCGTCGATGAGGTCGTCGAGATCACCTTCGAGAATCTGAGAGAGCCGGTGGACTGTGTAGCCGATCCGGTGATCGGAGACCCGATTCTCGTGGAAGTTGTAGGTGCGGATTCGTTCGGAACGATCGGCGGTTCTCACCTGCGAGCGCCGCTCGGCGGCCAGCTCTCGCGCCTGCTCCTCCTGTTTCGCCTGCAGCAGGCGAGCGCGCAAGATGCGCAGGGCCTTCATCCTGTTCTGCAGTTGGGACTTTTCATCCTGACAAGCGACTTCAATACCGGTCGGTAAATGGCGTATGCGTACAGCGGAATCGGTTGTGTTGACAGACTGCCCGCCGGGGCCGCTCGACCGGTAGACATCGATCTTTAGATCATTGGGATCTATCTCGACGTCGACTTCTTTGGCCTCCGGGAGCACGTTGACCGCGACTGCCGAGGTGTGAATGCGACCGCTGGATTCGGTTACCGGAACTCGCTGAACGCGATGGACGCCCGCTTCGAACTTGAGCCGTGAGTAGGCCCCTTTTCCCTTGACCGCGACCGACACATCCTTGTAACCGCCGACCCCCGTGAAGTTCGACGACAGCTCTTCGGTCTTCCAGCGTCGGTTCTCGGCGTAGCGGCTGTACATGCGCAAGAGCTCACCTGCGAACAGGCCTGCCTCATCCCCACCGGCCCCCGCACGAATCTCCATGATGACGTCGCGGTCGTCGTTGGGGTCCTTGGGCGTCATCTCCTTTGCCAGCCGTGCATCGAGGTCACCTAGGCGAGACTTGAGTGAGGCGCTCTCCTCCTGCACGTAATTGCGTTCATCCCCTCGCGCCCCGTCGAGCATCGATGTGGCTTCCGACAGGTCTCCTGCGACGGTGCGCCGCTCTCGCCATATCTCTACGATTTCGCGCAGCTCAGCATGCTCTTTGCCGAGCTCTCTCAGCTCGTCGGGCCAACCGGCTACCTGCGGATCGGCGAGCCTGGCCTCGATCTCCTCGAAGCGCGACTCCATCTCGTTGAGGCGCTTCTCAGGCAGTTGCATGGAGTCCGCCGCTCTCAGGAAACCGGCGTTTCGGAACCGGGGGTTTCGTCCGCAGCGTCTTCAGCCACCGCTTTCATCGCCGCGATGGCGACCTCAATCTGGTCGAGGGTAGGGGGCTTGGTCGTGATCTTCTGCAGCGCCAGCCCGGGAAGCATGGACAGCTTGAACGCCACGCTGTCCTCATTCCTGGATGCGAGCTTTATCACTTCATAGGAAATACCGGCGAGCAGTGGAATGGCGGCGAGGCGGATCAGGAGCCGGGGGATCAGCGGGCCATCGACGACGACGTCGATGACGAAGTGCGCCACGATCGTCATGAACAGGACGATGAACAAGAAGTTGGTGCCGCACCGCACGTGCAGCGTGGAGTACTTTCGGTCGATCTCAGCTGGAATCAGCGCATCGCCGTTCTCGTAGGCGTAGATCGTCTTGTGCTCGGCTCCATGATATTGGAACACCCGGCGGACATCCTGGAAGCGCCCGATGAACAGGAGATAGCCGACGAACATACTGAGCCGGATGGCACCCTCGATGATGTTGAACAGAAGCGGCTGATTCTCCGACAAGCCGGAGAACGTGCTCTCGATCAGCTTGGTGCCGAGAACAGGCAGGATGATGAACACGGCCGAAAACAGCGTCATCGATACCGCCAACGTGTACCCGAGCTGCCGGTCCGAGAGTTGTTCCTCTTCTTCGAGAGAATGGTTGGCCGAGATCATCAACGCCTTGATCCCGATAGCCAGCGATTCCCCCAGGACCAGGCACCCGCGCAGAAGAGGACGCTTCAGGATCGGGTGGCGCGCGGAGAGCCCAGGTAGGGGAAAGCGCTCTACGGCGATCGATTCGTCGGACCGGCGGCACGCCACCGACCACGAGCGCGGCCCCCTCATCATGACTCCCTCGAGCACCGCCTGACCGCCGATGGACGGCTTGGACGGCTTGGCCGCCTCCGGCACCTAAGGGGTCTTTGCGGGGGCTTGGTTTGGCTTGCGCGCGTACTTGCGCTGAAAGCGCTCGACGCGCCCTCCGGTGTCGACCAGCTTCTGCTTGCCCGTATAGAACGGATGACACTGTTTGCACAGCTCGACGTGAAGCTCGGACTTGACCGAGCGAGTCACGAACTTGTTGCCGCACGAGCAAGTCACGTTGGTTTCGATGTAATCGGGATGGATGCCTTGCTTCACTTCTGGTCCTTTCGTTGCGGTCGTTGAGATTCTGAATCAGCCTGTCCGGAACTCTTGTCGGTCTCGGACTCGCGGGCCTGCCGGGCTTTCTCGTAGGCGAGCGAGGCACGGGCCATGATACGAAAGGTCAGCCACAGCCCGCCCAGCAAACCGACGATGGTCAGCCACTCTGGCAAACCAAGTCCGAGAAACAACTATTCCCCCTTGACCGGCACCTTAGCGATCTCACGTAGGAACTCGACGTTGCCGCGAGTCGCCTTCATCTTGTCGATGAGCAGTTCGAGCCCGCCACTGACCTCAAGGGCATGCAGCACGCGGCGCAGACGCCACACCAGCTGCAGTTCTTCCGGCCTCAGCAGCAGCTCCTCCTTGCGGGTGCCTGAAGCCTGAATATCGATGGCGGGAAAGATTCGCTTCTCCGACATCTTGCGATCGAGCTTCAACTCCCAGTTACCAGTGCCCTTGAACTCTTCGAAGATGACCTCATCCATCCGCGACCCGGTTTCGACGAGCGCGGTGGCGAGGATCGTCAACGAGCCCCCGAACTCGATGTTGCGGGCGGCCCCGAAGAAGCGTTTAGGCGGATACAGAGCAGTCGAGTCGACACCTCCAGACAAGATTCTGCCCGAGGCGGGCGTTGCGAGGTTGTAGGAACGCGACAGCCGAGTGATTCCGTCGAGCAGGATCATCACATCTTTGCCCATCTCGACCAGGCGCTTGGCACGCTCGAGCGTCAGCTCGGTGACCTGGATGTGGTCGTCGGAGGGTCGGTCGAAGGTCGAGTAAACCACCTCTGCTCCCGACACCGAGCGCTGCATGTCGGTGACCTCTTCGGGACGCTCGTCGACCAGCAGGATGATCAAGTGGACTTCGGGATTATTGATTCTGACTGCGTTGGCGATCTCCTTCATAATCGTCGTCTTCCCGGCCTTGGGAGGACTGACGATCATGCCTCGCTGCCCCTTGCCGATCGGCGCAACCAAATCGATGATCCGAGCCGTGATCTGGCGGGGCTTGTCGTCCAGCTCGAGCACCATCCGCCGCTCTGGGTACAGAGGCGTTAGATCGGCGAAACGGGGGCGGCCCTGCAGGCTCTGCACCTCGCCGCCGTTGACCTCCCTGATGCGCAACAAGGCCTGATACTTTTCGGACTCTTTCGGGGACCGAACTGAGCCGGTGACCTCGTCACCTTTCCGCAGCTGGAACCTCCGGACCTGCGAAGCCGAAACGTACACGTCCTTGTCCCCGGCCAAGAAACCGCTGGTTCTCAGGAAGCCGTAGCCTTCCGGAAGAAGGTCGAGGATACCGGTGCGGATCTCCGCGTCGGCATCGTCCTCACTCTCGAGGTCTTCCCAACTCTCTTCCCGCATGTACTGAGGGGCTCCGCTGGTGCGACCTCTCCTGCGCCTGCGACCCCTGCCTTCTCGTTGATCGACCTTCTCCCGGGGACGGGAGCGCTGGTCGCGCCCCTGCGGTCGGCGGCGCTGCTGTTGGTCACCGCGCTTTTCGTCGTGGGCGCCTTCGTCCACGACCGCTGCCGTCTGCGTCTCCGAGGTGTCGCCGCCGCGAGCTGCGCCATCCGAGCCCGCGCTTTGTGAGCCTGCGTTTTCTGTAGCGGGCTCATTTGAGCCCTGCCCCGAAGTCTCGCCGGTAACGGCTTCGAGGGGCGGTGCAGTCTCACGCAGCCGCTCCTGGCTGGGTGAACCCGATTGTGGGCGCTGCTCGGTGCCCGCCGGCTGCGGCGTCTGACGAGTCGTCGCCTCTGCCCGCGGCGGTTCCTGAGTCATCGTCGCCTGCGCCGTCGGCGTCGCGCCGACAGGACGTGAACCGTTGGATCCGTTGGCGCCGTTGGCGATCACGTCGATAAGCTCCGCCTTCTTCAAACCGGCCACTCTAATATCCATCGACTTTGCGATGGCGCGCAGCTCGGTGACTCCTTTGGATTCGAGCACCGAGTGGTCGCTCATTTCGGACACTTGTCCTATGCCTCCTGCATCGAGGGGAGAAGCTCGCCGAGATGCGGCCGAGCGTTCTCCCAATCATC
>JBPCPZ010000066.1:0-10291 GCA_050998655.1 Actinomycetota bacterium | reverse complement strand
GAGCACGCTCGTGAGCTCATCGGAGCCCGGCTCTGCGTGGTGAGCCTCACCGACGACGGACGGCCGCTCCGGGCGTCGTCCTACTCGCCGGACGATGTTGATCAAACCGGAAAGCTCGAAGCCGACCATTTGTCGGCGGTCGCCTCTTTGCCCAATGCGCCAGAGGAGCGAATACGTGCTGCGCTGAGCTCACTTGACGGGAAGCAGCTTGGGTCCCTGGAGCTCTTCGACAAAGAGGAAGGCTTTACGGCCGTGGATAAGGCGACTCTCGTTCACCTTTCACAGATAGCCTCTGCAGCTGTCGAGAGATTACGTCCGCATATGACGGGGTAGCCTGGGGACTGATCGTCGCGTGCGGGCGCGTGCTTCCGCAACGTCGCGGCTCACCTTGAGTACGGCGGCTGCTTCGTCCTCGAGGTAGGCGTTCCCGGGCTCCAGCGCCTGCCGCCCGGTGAGACCATTCGCGCCTTCCAAGTGAGCGAGACCAGATGGGGGATTCGACGACTATGACGTCGGATTCAGGACCTCACGTTCCCATCACTTCGAAATCGTCGACCGAAGTCTCGAGCGCGTCTCCGTTCCCTTTCGGTACGCGTGGCCCTCGAAGCTCGATCTGATGGCACAGTTTGCTGGGATGAGGCTGCGAGAGCGCTGGAGCGGGTGGAGCGGGAGCCTTTCACGAGCGACAGCCGCAAGCACGTCTCGGCCTGGGAGAAGCCGGCAGTCTAGTCCCATCTTCGGGGACATTCCGATCGCGATCCGAATCGCGCTGCACCTCGAGGCCGACTCGTGTCTCTAGACCGATGCCGAGCGCCCAATCAGGCGGTCGTTGGTGTCGGTGAACACCGTGGCGGATGTTTGCGTTCTTCACTTCGCGGCGCGTGTCCTCGTCGAAACCAAGTTGGCGCCGCAGTCGGCCGGCGCTGGCCTCGGCTGCGTTGCGTATCTGGACGGCCGGATGCTCCCGAAGTATCGTTGCCCCTCCACTGAGTCAAGGCCTGAGCCGTCTGTAAAAGCGAGCGGCCCGCAGGATCAGCACCCTCTGTCCCTGTTGCACGTCCCCTTTGTCGCGGAGGCCCTAGGTTGGCCACGAGCGCGCGTCACCCTCTAGCGGACCGGCTGGTACGTGAGCATCACGCCCCCGGTGCTCGTCGTCTTTGAGTCGACGAGACGAAGTCTCGCGATTTCCTCTGCATCCCTGAAAAGCCTTTTCCCCCGCCCAAGACGAGCGGGTACACGGTTAGGAAGTACTCGTCGACCAGGTCGTTGTTGATCAGTGTCTGAATGAGCTCGCCGCTGCCGAGAACCGCGATGTTCCTACCCGGTTGCTGCTTGAGCTTCGCGACCTCTTCAGCGACATCGCGTTTGATCACGGTCGAGTTCTGCCACTCAACTTTCTGCAGAGTGGTGGACGCGACGTATTTCCGCGTGTTGTTGAGGGGATCGGTGAAAGGGATATCCTTGGGTGCCGTGGGCCAATAGGCGGCGAATTTCTCGTAGGTCTTCCTTCCGAAGAGGTAGGCGTCCGTCTCGGCCATGCTGTCTTCCGCCACGCGCGTACCGAGCACCTCGTCGTGGTACGGCAGCGCCCAACCACCGAGCTGAAATCCGCCTTCGGTGTCCTCGTCCGGAGCTCCCGGCCCTTGCATCACGCCGTCCAAGGACAAGAACTCGATGACTCTGAGCTTTCTCACGTCAACATCACCCCTTCGCGGTATCCGTTGATCTTGTGCCAATTTAGATTGAGCGACGGCGCAAGACTCATCCCTGACGCGGGATTACCTGGGCCCTGCGGCGGTCGCCGGGTAACCCTCCTCACCCGGCACGTTCGGAACCCGGCTTCGGCCGGGCTATATTTTGCAATAGATGCCCGGCAGTTGGAGGGTCAGTCAGACGATCTTGAACACCACGTGGTCACTCTCATCCCGATCGAAGAGGAAGCCACATTTTTCTAGGACGCGCATGGAGCCACTGTTGTGACGAGCAACCCATGCGTAGAGGGGCCGCTCATCGACTATCTGCAGGAACCGCTCCAAGGCACTGGTCGCGACTCCTCGGCCCCAGTGGGCCTTCCCGATCCAGTAGCCGATCTCGCGCTGTTCGTCTTGGACCCAGCTGCCGATGTTGCCCGCCACCTGGTCGGCGGCGACGATCGTTCTGGTGATGTTGCTGGCGTCTTTCAGGATCTTGTTCCAGTGCGCAAGGTGGGATTCGCGATCGCGAGCGGGGAACGCGGCCATCGCCGTCGCCTCGGGATCAAGCTGCTGGTCGTAGAAGATCTCGATATCGCTGGCTTCGACATCCCGTAGACGTATGTCGCTTGCCTGCGCCGGTTTCGAGTCCACTTCACCCTCCTGCCCACGCGACTGGTTTGTTCTGAGCCTACAAGCCCCAGCCTGCCCGGCCCCTGCGGCGGCAGGCGGGAGCCGGGTAACCCCCTCCTCACCCGGCACGCTCGGAGCCCGGCTTCGTCCAGGCTCCCTTCGCGTCGAATGGCCCTGGGACGTCAATCTTCGGGATAAGCAGTCAAGGATGAAGGTGACTGGCGGGTAGGACACTGAACTCAGTGCTGGAGCGTTTCATTTGCGTTGCGCGCGGGATGAATAACAGATCCGAATGCTCAGTGTGGAGGGGCTCCTGCCTTGTCAGCCGGATTTCGCTCAGCCGATCAGGCCCTCATCCCACGTTTTCGCGGACACGAATTTCATTGGAGAACCCACCGAAGCAGACGGACGAGTGACCGGACCAGGTCTAGACCAAGCGGGCGAGCACGCGACCGTCCGCGCCCACGACGAAGGTAGTCGGCACGACCACCACGTTGTAACGGTGGGCGAGGTCGCGACGTGACGATATGTCGACCGCCACCACCTCGCGCCCATCCGAGCGCAGTCGTGCTTCGACTGTTTGGCAGTCAGAACAAAGCGGATGGGTGAAGTGGACCACTACGGGGCCCCGGCTCGCGACGCCCAACTCGCCGAGGTCGATGGCATCGGTATCCTCGGAGCGGAGGCCTCGAAAGCGAGCTGCCAGCCGGTAGACCGAGCACCCGAGGCAGAAGCCGGTGGTGACTGCGAGCAGGGCAAGGGCGCCAACTGTTCCAGTTAATAGCTCACCCAACCCATGGAAACCCGCGCCATGCGAGATGGTGGCAGCCCATAGGAAGAGCGCGCCGATCTGGTTGGCGAAGCGAGGGGGCCGGGCGTCCTCGATGGGGCCCTCTCCGAAAACCGGCTGCACGACCTGGAAGTAGAAGGCACACGGCAGGCACCAACGCCGTCCGAAGACCAGGCCGACGGTAAGCTGAAGAGCGAGAACGGCGACTAGCCCCCACCAGCCGGTCAACAGCGACACCAGGCAGGCTGCAGCAACCACCACCTGGTTGAAGCGGGGAGCCCGAGCGTCGATCACGTCGAGGTCCCTGAAGGGATCGGCCGTGCGGCCCTTTATCACCTTTTGCACAGGATGAATAGTAGCAGCCTTAATGCCCGCCGTTAGATGTGGCACGAGGACTGCGCACGCCCTCCGACCGACCGGAACGACCACCCCATTCTCAGATAGGGACCTCGTGAAGATCGAGCATGTGATCGGCGCCGCCCTTCCCGGGGGCAGTTCGGGAGCAAGTCATGGAACTGCTCTCTGTCGTCGTCGGAGAAATCCGAGTCCAATACAGGTCGTCCATCCAGCCGTTCTTCGTCGCGCCCGGGGTTCGTACGCCTGCACCTCAGCGGAGGCGGACGGGAATCGACCCGCCCACCGGGGTCGGCGGTGGAGTTGCCGGGCGACCCGGGGGGCGGGTGAGAGCGGCTTCGGGCCTGGCGGGTCCGCCGGAGCGGTCTTGGCGGAGGCGGACGGGAATCGAACCCGCCCACCGGGGATCGCCCGGCGCACCGGTTTTGAAGACCGGGAGGGACACCAGCCCCCTTTCGCCTCCAGGAAACCCCGGGCCAATACCAGCCTGGGGCCGCGAACTCTACAGGGACCGCCGGCGGCGCGGCCCCCAACCGCCGCTCAGGCCCTCGTGGCCCTCGATCGCGAGCAGGGCCCGCTTGAGATCGAGGCCCGAGGAGTAGCCTCCGAGGCTCCCGTCGGCGGCCACGACGCGGTGACAGGGAACGACGATCGCTACGGGGTTGGAGCCGACGGCTCCTCCGACCGCCCTCGGGCCTGTCGCCTCGGCCCGGGCCAGCTCCCCGTAGCTCGTGAGCTCCCCAAAGCCCACCGCCATAAGCCTTCCCAGCACCCTGCGGGCGAACGGCGTTGCCAAGGACAGATCCACGGGGATCGAGAAGGCCTCTAGCCAGCCCTCCAGGTAAGCCTCAACCTCACGAGCAGCCTGATCCACCGCTGCTCCACCCTCAGTGAGATCCGCGCCCGAACGCTCAAGCCTATCGAGAGACTCCTGCACAGCGAAGTCGGAGCCGAACTCGAGCAGGCAAAGGCCCTCGTCACCGGCCGCGAGCAACAAGGGGCCGACATCGGTGGTCCGTCTCTGGTACCCGATGTTTGCCACGCGGGTAGCCTAGGCCCATGGACGAACAAGCAAGCCCCATCACGACACACAAGGAAATCAAGCTTCGGTCCCCCATCCTGATCGCAGCCTTTCGCGGCTGGAACGACGCCGGCGACGCCGCCTCTTTCGCAGCCACACATCTCGGCCGTGCTTGGGGAGCGCAGAAGGTAGCGTCGATCGATCCCGAGGACTTCTACGATTTCCAAGCCGTAAGGCCGCAGGTTCACCTCATCGACGGCATCACCCGCCACATCACCTGGCCCGCCAACGAGTTCTGGGCCGCCCGTAATGAGGCACTCGAGCACGACGTGCTGCTGTTGGTGGGCACCGAACCGAATCTCAGATGGCGAGCCTTCTCGGAGCTGATCATCGACAAGGCCCAGAGCTATGGAGTTGAGCTCGTAATCACCTTTGGGGCCTTGCTGGCAGATGTCGCACATTCCCGGCCCGTTCCCGTCACCGGTACCGCTGCCGACCCCGCACTCATCGCCAAGCTTGGGCTCACTCGCTCCCGCTACGAAGGGCCCACCGGAATCGTCGGTGTCCTGAATGATGCCTTCGGCCGGCAGGGGGTCGACTCGGCGAGCTTATGGGCGGCCGTCCCTCACTACATCGCCGTGACTCCGAACCCCAAAGCCGCATTGGCGCTCATAAACAAAGCTACCCAACTCATCGGCATTCCGGTCAACACTTCGGAGCTCGAGCATGCGGCCGTCTCCTATGAGGAGAAGGTCACCGAGATGGTCGCCGCCGACGAGGACGTCGAGGCCTACGTCAAACTTCTGGAGGAGCGCTCGGACGAGAATGCCTTGGAGGAAATCGACCCAACGAGACTGCCTTCGGGCGACGCGCTGGCGGCCGAGCTCGAGCGCTACCTCAGGGACAAGGAAGAAGACCAGGGCGGGAGCTAACAGCCCGTCCACCCGCTCTGATCTCCACCCCGCCTCCTAAACCATCCCTGTCACACCCACCTTCTAGCCTCTATCCAGGGCTGCCGCGCCGGCCATCACGGTAGGATCCAAGAAGGGAGACTTGAGATGGCGGTCGACGAGCGTTCGCGGCGGGCGATGCGGAGCCGGCTCGAGGAGGTCCTCGGCGAGGAGTATGCGACAACATTGATGGAGTACCTACCCCCAGAGGAAGTCGCCACCAAGAGAGATCTGGACGGGCTCAATGGGCGCTTGGACGGGCTCGAGCGCAACATGGTCGCCATGGAGCAGCGACTCAACGAGCGCATCGACCTCAAGACGGAGTCCCTCGAAAACCGCCTGCACTCGGCCATCGACAACCTGGCAACATCCGTGGCCAAGGACATGGTGGCCCAGACGAGGACGTTCATTTTCGCCACTCTCAGCGCCCTGGCTACCGTGGCAGCCCTTGCCTACACTCCAATCGGCGTGGGCTGATCCGGCGATCAGACCCCGCTTCGCCTTTCGCTGGGCCGCCGGCTGACGTACCTTAGCGACAAGAAACAACCAGGGCACGGTCGTCAACTCACGAACCCGGCCAGTCCCGTTTCTTCTCCTTGACCGCGGGCCACTCTGCGCCTCGCTCCTCGATGACCGTATCGGCGAGGTCTTTCTTTCCCGAGATGTCTCCTGCAGCCGACAACAGCTCGTCAAGTGAAGCCCGCCTCCGCCCCTCGAGCCGGATCCGCAGCGCCGCCAACACATCGGCATGCTCGTCGGACAGCCCCTGCGAGCGGTCGATCTCGGCCAAGACCTGAGCCGCCCGCTGGAACAGCTTGCGATCACTACGCTCCTGCTCCCTGAAGCGGGCGGCATTCTTGTCGTCCATACGAACCTCCCTATGCTTTGAGGTCCTTGATCGTAAACAGAAAGAGCTTCTAGATCGTAAACAGCTTTTGCAGCAAGTAGCCGAGCGCGAAGCACGACGGCCACGTGAGGATCCATGCCATCACGACCTGACCCGCCACTCCCCACCGCACTGCCGAAAGCCGCTCGGTAGCACCCACGCCCATGATGGCCGACCCGATGGCGTGGGTGGTGGAGACGGGAATGCCGAACCTCGAGGCCCCGAAGATGACCACGGCGGCGCCGGTTTCGGCCGCGAACCCGTGTACCGGCTCGAGCTTTGTGAGCCTCAGTCCTATGGTGCGAATCACGCGCCAACCGCCGACCATGGTGCCCGCCCCCATCACGATTCCGGCCGAGAGGATCACCCACAAAGGGATCGATCCGAGGTGTTCGATCGATCCCCCCTGCTGGTTCAGGGCGATTATCAACGTGATGATTCCCATCGTCTTCTGAGCATCGTTCAGCCCATGCGTGTAAGCCATGGCGGCGGCAGACAGGATCTGCCCCCGACCGAACACTCGGCGCACGATCGAGGGTCGAACCTTGGCGAAAATCCAGTAGATCGCAACCATCAGCGCCAGAGCCAGGAAGAATCCACCCACCGGTGAGGTCACCAGACCTATGAGGGCCTTGCGGGGTCCTTCGGAAAGGAGCGCCTCCGTGCCGCCCGCCGAGAATCCGGCCCCCAGCAAGCCCGCGATCCGCGCATGAGACTCGCTGGAGGGGAGTCCAAAATACTGGGCGCCCAGAGCCCAGAGCGTCGCTGAGAGCAACACCGCGGCGATGGTTTCGAGAGTGATGAAGCGAATGTCGACGATGTCCTCGGAGATCGTCTTTGCAACCGCCTGTCCGGACAGCGCGCCGATCAGATTGAGAACACCGGCCATGACGACTGCATGCAAAGGTCGCAGCACTCTGGTCGAGACCACGGTTGCAATCGAGTTCGGAGCGTCGGTCCACCCGTTGGCGAACTCGAACACATAGGCGAGGATTAGTACGAACCAGAACATCAACCCTGCTTGAGCACGATCGACTCGACGATGTTTGCAACATCCTCGAGCCGGTCGATGGCTTGTTCGATCTCCTCGATGATGTCCTTGTACTTGAGCACATCCATGGCTTTGTGGTCACCGGAGAATAGCTCCGCGATTGTTCGCCTGTAGAAGCGATCACCTTCGTTCTCCAAGCGATTGATCTCGACCCAGTAGTCATCGAGGTTCTTGAGATCGCGCAACCTGGGCATCGCTTCGGCCGTGACCGACGCCGCCCTCAACAGCGTCTCCGCCAGCGACACCATCTGTGGAAGAGGCTGGTCGATGGCATGAAGGCGCAAATACTCGGAGGCCCCCTCGATATGATCGAGCACATCGTCGAGACTGCTGGCAAGGTGATGGATGTCTTCGCGGTCAAACGGAGTGATAAAGCTCGTGTTGAGTCGCTTGATTACCTCGTGAGTGAGCTCGTCACCCTCGTGCTCGATATCCAGCACCCTCTGGGTCTTACGATCGATATCGGTGAAGTCCTTGAGCACTGCCAAGAGCTCGCTGGCTCCGAGCTGCACCGTCGATGCCATTTTTTCGAACAACTCGAAGAAGGACTCTTCGCGCGGGATAAGCCTCAAACGCATTGGTTAGATCTCCCTTTCGACGACAGGTCCGCTGAGAGGATAGCGGCACCGTGAGTGGCCCACATGGACCGCATAATCGCAGCCATGCCGGATGCCCTCATGATCACCTCTTCGTTCCTGCCGGGGCGGGGAGGAATCGAAAGCTACCTCGCCGAGCTGTGCACGCTGCTCGCTCCCCGGGTTGCCGTCATGGCCCCCGGGGCGCGCGACGGCAGGCCGCTGCCGCACGACCTTACCTACACAACCGTGGCGGGACCGAGCAACATGATGAGACCATCGGCCTCGCTGGCCCACTCTGTAGCCAGAGTGGCCGCCGAAATGGGCACCGAACGTGTCCTGTTCGGGACTCCGTGGCCGCTGGCGCTGTTGGGTCCACGGCTCGCCCGCCTGGGCCTGCGCTATGCGTCCCTGGCCTTCGGCGCCGAGCTGTTCGTGCCGGCAGCGGTTCCCTACCTCAGGAAGCGCTTCATCGACTCCCTGGCACAGGCCGATCTCCTGTTGCCGATGAGCCACGCGACCGAGCGGCGCCTGAAGTCGTTGATCGAAGCCAGCGGCAACCCACTCCCCACCATCGAGGTCATGCGGGCGCGCGTCGACCTCGAGCGTTTCAATCCCTCGGTGCCTACCGCACACGTCCGCTCCTGGCTAGGTCTCGACGAGGACGCTCGGCTCGTGCTCTGCTTCGGGCGCCTGGTCAAGCGTAAAGGAGTGCATCGGGTTATCGCCATCATGGAGGAACTGACCGCCTCCCATCCGGATGTGGCCCTGGTCGTGGCCGGCACGGGCCCTCAAGACGCACGGCTGCGGCGGCAGGCCGGCCGGCAAGGGGGCCGGGTGGTGTTCACTGGGCGCGTCTCTGCGGAGCAGACTCCGTCCCTGTATGCGGCAGCCGATGTCTTTGCCCTCCCCGTGGCCGATCGCTGGTTCGGCCTCGAAACCGAGGGCCTCGGGATCGTCCTCTTGGAGGCGGCCGCTTGCGGAACCCCCTGTGTGACGGGCCGCTCCGGCGGAACTGTCGAAGCGACGGTCCACGGCGCCACAGGCCTCGTCATCGATGCCACCGCCAACCGGGAGTTGGTCACAGCTCTGAGCCGCCTTCTCGACGACCCCGAGGAGGCCCGACGCATGGGCCGGGACGGCCGAGCCCTGGTCGTCCGCCGCTATCCGCCCGACCACGTCCCTCCCTCGCTGCTGCGCTGGCTCGCCTAGCCGAGGGTTACGATGAAGCCACTTGGGGCCTACCACGAAGGAGGTCGCTGGATGGAAGTCAAAGTCTCGGCACCCGGCAACGCGATGGGCAGGCAGGATGTCGAGGGCATCGAGCAGGATCTCGCGAAGATCGACCGCAGGCTCAACAAGTACAAGCTCGTCACCGCCAACGTGCGAGTCACACCAACCCAAGGCGTTCCGGGCTTTCATGTAGTCGTGGAGCTGAGTTATGGACGCCACCACCTTCAAGCCAAGGCAGAAGCCCAGGAGGTTAGACGCGCCGTCCGAGAGGCTCGCGAAGATGTGCTGCGACAGATCAACGACCGCTCCAGGCGCGGGCACAGCTCCTTCGTCAAACATTTGTGAGCACCAAGGACGGACAGCCATCCCCGCGGCGGGACCGTCGAGAAGACATTCTTCAGGCCAGCCTCCAGCTTTTCGCGGCGCGAGGTTTCCACGGAACTTCGATGCGAGACATCGCGCGTCAGGCCGACATCGCGGAAGGTCTCATCTACCACTACTTTGCATCCAAGCGCGACCTCTTTCGAGCAATCATCGACGAGTACTCGTTCCTTCCACTGCTGCGAACTCTTCCCGATCTCGCCGACCAATTGGACCTGCGGGGACTGCTAATCGTCCTGGCCCGAGGCTTCTACGACGTGCTGAGACAGAACGCCCAGCTCACAAGGCTTCTGTTGCAGGAAGTGCAGGTATTCCCCGAAGAGAAGGAAGCTTTTTTCGCCGACGCGGTCGGCGAGTCGATTGCCGTGTTGGGTCACATACTCGACGCTCGTATGAGCGAACGAGCACGCACGCAGGTGGATCCGCAGGTAGCCGCGCGACTGTTCTTCAATGCTCTGCTGGCCTTCTTCGTGGAACAGGAACTCCTCGGGGGCAAGCATCTGCTGCCCGCCGACGAGCACGTCTACATCGAGCATCTGGTGGACATGCTGGTGAAGCGACTGGGGCCGGGCAGCACCAAGAGCCCGCGCCTCGTTCGCTAAACCGCCGCTCTTGACTCCCGGCGGTCATTGGCGTACGAAGAAGATGACAAAGACGTCTAGGAGAAGAGGAGACCGGACATGTTTGCCCAAGTCATCCAAGGCCGGACAAACGACCCTGCGGGCA
>JBPCPZ010000037.1:0-4021 GCA_050998655.1 Actinomycetota bacterium | reverse complement strand
TCGTCAAACGGTTCCCCGGAGTCGTCGCCAACTCGAACATCGATCTCGAGCTACGTCATGGAGAGGTGCACGCCCTGCTGGGAGAGAACGGGGCCGGCAAGAGCACCCTGATGAGCGTGCTCGCCGGCATCTACCAGCCCGATGCGGGCAGCATCCTGATCGATGGAGAACCGGTCGCCCTGCGCTCGCCGCGCGACGCCATCGAGGCCGGCATCGCCATGGTTCACCAGCATTTTCGCCTAGTAAAGCCGTTCACGGTGGCCGAAAATGTCCTGTTGGGAGCTCGCACGAGCTGGCTCCTGTCGCCCGGCCGGCTCGAGGCCGAGGTGGCCGATCTGGCGCAGGAGGCGGGGCTCAAGGCGTCTCCCTCGGCGAGAATCTGGCAGCTCTCGGTAGGCGAACAGCAGCGGGTCGAGATCCTCAAGGCCCTTTACCGGAAGGCGCGCGTGCTGATCCTCGACGAGCCGACCGCGGTCCTCACTCCTCAGGAGGCGGAGGCCCTGTTCGTGACGCTGCGGTCGATGGCCGCCGACGGCAAGACCGTGGTCTTCGTCAGCCACAAGCTTTCAGAGGTCATGTCCGTAGCCGATCGGATCACGGTTCTCAGAGGCGGGAAACACGTGGGGACCCTGGAGACGGCCTCGACCGACGAGCACCGGCTCGCTCACCTCATGGTGGGCCGGGACATCGCCTTCGAGTCTGCTCGGGCACCGAGTGATGCCGGCGAGATAGTGCTGCGAGTCGACGACCTCTATGCGCTAGCCGATTCGGGCCTCCCGGCGGTGCGAGGAGCGACCTTGTCCGTCCGCGCGGGAGAGATCCTCGGCCTTGCGGGAGTCGCCGGAAACGGCCAGCGAGAGCTCGCCGAGGCGCTCGCCGGGACGCGGCCCCCGACTGGTGGACGCATCGAGATATGCGGGGCGAACCTTACCCGAGCCTCGGCTCGTAGCAGGATCGAGGCGGGGCTTGCCTACGTTCCCGAAGACCGCCTCGGAACCGGGCTCGTGGGCTCGATGAATGCGACGGCAAATATCATGCTCAAGAGCCTTCCGCAGCACCGGCGCGGCCCACTGCTCGACTATCGTTCGGCGGCGCGACGGACCAGGGAGCTCGTCGACCAGTTCGGCATCAAGATGACCTCGCTCGACGCCCCCGTGCGTCTCATGAGCGGCGGCAACCTCCAGAAGCTCCTTCTGGCGCGCGAGCTGTCCTCCTCACCACGAGTAATGATTGCCGCCCACCCGACCGCCGGGCTGGACGTAGGCGCCACCGAGGCAGTCCACGAGCTTCTTCGCGAGCAACGGGCAAAGGGTGTGGGCATACTGCTCATCTCCGAGGACCTCGACGAGCTCTTGATGCTGTCCAACCGCATCGCGGTGATGTACGAGGGCGAGATAGTCGGGGATGTGCCGTCGGAAAACGCCGACCTCGAGCGCATCGGACTGCTCATGGGCGGCACGGGGGCCGATGGACCGGTCGCCGCCGGCGGTGCGGGATGAAAACGTCGGGCGGTCTGCGCCTTCGGCTCGTCCGGAGGCTGCTGCCGTCCCGCCGCATTCGCGTTGCAGTTCGTCTGATCGCCCTGCTCGGTGCGTTCGCCGTTGCTGGCAGCTTCCTGGAGGCGACCGGGCGGGGAGCCGGGCCGGTCTACCGGGCGATGTGGACGGGGTCCTTCGGCTCCCCCTACGGTCAAGCGCAGACCATCCTCGCCGCCATCCCCCTCATATTCACCGCGCTTGCGGTGGCGGTCGCCTTTCGCATGCTGCTGTGGAACATTGGGGCTGAGGGACAGTTCTACCTGGGCGCCTTCGGCGCCACTGCGGTCGCCTACGCCGCTCCCGACTGGCCTCGACCTCTTCTGATTGGCGCCATGGTCGTGGGCGGATTGATCGGTGGGGCGCTATGGGGTCTGATTCCCGGTGCGCTGCGCGCCTTCTTCGGCACGAACGAGATCGTGCCCACCCTGCTGCTGAACTACGTCGCGATTTTGCTCGTCGACTACATGGTCAACGGGCCCTGGACCGATCCTGCAACCCTGGGTTTCCCTCTGGGAAAGCCCTTCTCCGAATCCGCCATCCTGCCGCTGCTCGGCAACACGGCTATTCATGCCGGGCTCTATCTGGCGCTTGCCGCGGCCCTGGTCGTGTCGCTGGTCCTCAGCAAGACCGCGTGGGGCTACAAGGTCAAAGTCATCGGCGCCAACACCCGCGCCGCCTCTTACGCAGGGTTCTCGATCCCCAGAAACGTGGTCGCAGTCATGCTGCTGTCGGGGGGGCTCGCCGGCCTCGGGGGAATGGTCGAGGTGTCCGGGGTCGTGCACAAGATCCAGGCCAACATCTCGCCCGGTTTCGGCTACACGGGGATCATCGTCGCTACCCTCGCCCGCTTCTCCCCCCTCTTTATCGTGCCGATGGCGGTGTTGTTCGGCGCCCTGGTCGTTTCGGGCGTCGAGCTGCAGACGCTGGGGTTGCCCTCGGACATCGTGCTGATGCTCCAGGGCGTCATTCTCTTCTTCGCCCTCGCGGGGGAGCTGTTCGTCAACTATCGCCTCGTGTGGCGGGCTGAGGCCACGGGTGAGCAACCTTCCACGCCGTCCTCGGCCTCCGAGCGGGCATCCGATCTGGAGCCGGCCGGATGAGTAGGGAGGAGGAGGGATGAGCTGGGAACTCATCATCACGATCTTCGTCGCCGGTATCGCCGCGGGCACCACACTGGTGTTCGCCGCCGTCGGCGAAATCGTCACCGAACGTTCCGGTGTGCTGAACCTGGGAGTCGAGGGAATGATGCTGGCGGGGGCCGTAACCGGCTTCCTCGTCAACCGGCAGGTGCGTGCGCCGTGGCTGGGGGTTGCCGCCGGGATCTCGGCGGGGGCCGCCCTGGCCCTGCTGCTAGCCGTCCTCGTCGTGAGCTTCAAAGCCAACCAGGTCGTCACCGGTTTGGCCCTGGTCATCTTCGCGATCGGTATGACCGGTTATCTCGGCGAGAGCGTAGTGGGCGTTCCACCTCCGGTGACCTTCGAGCGGATTGCGCTTCCCGGGCTCTCGGACATACCCGTTGTGGGCCGCATCTTCTTTACTCAGGATGCCCTCGTCTACCTGTCCTACGTGCTGGTTCCCGCCACCTGGTGGATCCTGTTCCGCACCCGAACGGGCCTCAACCTGCGCAGCGTCGGCGAGTCCCCTGAGTCGGCCGATGCAGCCGGGCTCTCGGTTACCGGCACTCGTTACGCTGCGGTTGTCGTCGGCGGCGCGTTTGCAGGGTTGGCTGGGGCCTACCTGTCGCTGGCGCGAGCCCCCAGCTGGGTGCCGAACATGACCGCCGGGCGCGGCTGGATCGCCATAGCCCTGGTGATCTTCGCAACCTGGTCGCCGCTGAGGGTGGCGCTCGGCGGCTACCTCTTTGGCAGCGTCGAGGCGCTCGGCTTTCGGCTCCAGACGGTGGGCCTCGAGGTCAGCACGTTCTTCATCGCGATGATGCCCTACCTCTTCACGATCGTCGTCTTGGTCCTGATCTCGAGAGGCAGCGTGCAACGGCGCCTGGCTGCACCCTCTGCCCTGGGCAACGCCTACTTGCGCGAGGAACGTTAAGCCGCCCGGAGCACGGGAGCCACGTTCTCAGGAGATCGGCTGCAGACCCTCCTGCTTCAACGCGATCTGGAAGTCGTGGGAGATCGTCGCCGCGGCCATGGCGTCGTCAAGGGCCACCAGGCCCGAGCGATAGAGGTTCAGAAGAGCCTGATCGAACGTCTGCATGCCGTAGAAACCCGACTCGGCCACGATGTCGCGGATCAGGTGAGTCTGCTCGGGGTTCAGTACGAGGTCTCTTATGCGGCCGTTTGCCACCAGCACCTCCACGGCGGGAACCAGGCCCCGGCCGTCGGCGCGCGCCACCAAACGTTGAGACACGATCCCGCGCAGCGATGCGGCCAGAGACACCCGCACCTGCTTGTGCTGGTGAGGCGGAAAGAAGTCGATGACGCGGTTAACTGTTTCCGAAACGTCGGTGGTGTGAAGGGTCGAGA
>JBPCPZ010000134.1:0-6009 GCA_050998655.1 Actinomycetota bacterium | reverse complement strand
ATCGGGGAGTGTCCACCCGAGTGATCGACCTCGTCAGCTTGTACCCGCTCGATGTCGAGTCGATCACTCGCGCTGCGTCGGAATGCGGACGGGCCCTCGTGGTTCACGAGGCGCCGCGGACCGCGGGATTGGGGGCCGAGGTCTCAAGCGTGATCCACGAGCGCGTGATGCTGGATCTCGAGGCACCGGTCGGCCGGGTTACAGGCTTCGATGTCCCCTTCCCCCAGTTCGCCAACGAAGACGACTACATTCCCTCCACCGACCGCATCGTCGCCGGAGCGGTCAAGGTGCTGGACTTCTGAATGGTCCGTCGCGAAATTAGCACCAAAACCGAGAGCGTCCCTGCGCGCCAGATTGAATCCCAATTCCGACCTCGGCGGATAAGAATCCCAATTCCGACCTCGGCGGAGCCGTGCCGTGGAACGCAGCCATCGGTGATGCAGGGGCGCTCGAATGTGTCGATAATTTCCTCGGCGGGACACTAATGCCCGACTTCAAGCTCCCCGACCTCGGAGAGGGCGTATCCGAAGCCGAGATCGAACGTTGGCTCGTCAAGGAGGGTGACGACATCAAGGAAGACGACCCCCTCGTCGAAGTCATCACCGACAAGGCAACCGCCGAGATTCCCTCGCCCTATGAAGGCGTGGTGGCCCGGATATACGTCGGTGAGGGAGAGGTTGCATCGGTCGGGACGGTGCTCGTGACCATCGGCGAAACCGCCACCGCGGCGGAATCCTCACCGAAGCTCCGGGGCAGAGTCAAAGCGATGCCACCCGTTCGCAGATTGGCGCGCGATCTCGGAATCGACCTGGGCGCGCTCACGCCCACGGGCCCGCACGGCGATATCACGCGCGCCGACGTTGAGCTCGCCGCGGCTCCCACGACCGACGAAACGGCGACCGGGGAGGTCGAAGTGAGGCGGGAGGGGCGGCGGGAGCCTCTGCGTGGCATCCGGCGCACGATCTCAGAACGCATGACGACGGCGCACCGAGAGATCCCCGCCGTCACCCATGTCGAAGAGTGCGATGTCACCGAGCTCGACGCCACCAGAAAGCTGTTGATCGCACGCAATCCGGAGGAGGCGAAGCTCACTTACCTGTCGTTCGTTCTCAAGGCTGTAGTTATGGGGCTGCGCCTCTTCCCGGCTCTTAACGCCTCGCTCGACGAACACGCGCAGGAGATCGTCTTTCACCAACGCTTCGACCTCGGCGTCGCCGTCGACACCGACGCAGGGCTGAGTGTCCCCGTGATCAGAGACGCCGATGCCAAGTCGATCTTCGAGCTGGCGCGCGAGATCGAGCGCCTGGCGAGCGCCGCGCGAGCGGGCACTCTCGAGCACGACGAACTTAGAGATGGGACCTTCACCGTGACGAGCCCCGGTCCTTTCGGAGGGCTGATGGCAACTCCGATCATTCTGCATCCACAGAGCGCGATCTTAGGAGTACACCGGGCAGTGGAGCGTCCAGTCGCACGAGATGGTCGGGTGGTGATCCGAAAGATCATGAACCTCTCGGTCAGCTTCGACCATCGCATTCTCGACGGCCTGACCGCCGCCAAGTTCGCGCTGGAGGTCGCCACAGCTCTGGAACACCCAGCGCTCCTGGGACTTGAATAGTGGGGGCAGAAGCCGACTGCATAGTGGAGCTCGACGGCGACTCGTCGGAGGGCAGGGCGCTGCTTGAAACTCACGAGCTGATCTTTCGAGGCGACTTCCGACTCAGGATCCCGTTCCGGACGATCTCCGCGCTCACGAGCAATGACGGCCGGCTCACGATCCGTTTCGGCGATACCGTCGCCGTCTTTCACCTCGGCAAGAAGGCAAACGATTGGGCCCACAAGATCAAGAATCCCAAGGGTCTGCTGGACAAACTGGGAGTCAAGCCGGGCCACAAGATATCGGTCGTGTCCCTCGATGACAAAAACTTCGTCGCCGAGTTGCGCACCCGCACCTCTGACGTCTCGACCTCGCGGCCCCGCTCGTCTTCGGACGCCATCTTCTTGGGGGCCGCGGACAAGAAGAGCCTGGACCGCCTGCCGACCTTGCGCAAGAACATCACGCCCGAAGGCGCCGTCTGGGTGGTACGGCCCAAGGGCCACGACAGTGGGTTGAAGGAAACGGACATCATTGCCGCAGCCAAGGCGCACGGCCTCGTCGACGTGAAGGTGGTGAGCTTCTCCGAGACCCATTCGGCGCTCAAGCTCGTGATCCCGCTCGACCAGCGCTAAGCCAGGCCCGGCTTGCAGGCTAAATGCGCGAGGTTTGGTACGAAACGCGGGCCATTGGCGCGTTTCGTACCAAAGTTGGCCGGCCCGGTTGGCCCTGGTGCCGTCCACAACCTGAGTCGCTAGCGGACGGTCGGCAAGCCGATGGGATTGCGCAGCACTCCTATCCTCTCGATCTCGAGCTCGACCACGTCGCCCGGCTGCAGCATGCGGCCGATGTCGAGGCCACAACAGCCGCCGGGCGTGCCCGAGCCCAGCACATCAGCGGCCCACACATCCTCGTCCCGGGAAAGGTGGGCGATCATGTCCGCCCACTTCCAATGCATGTCCGACGAGCGGGCTCGGCCCCATTCCTCTCCATTGACACGACAGATCATCGCGAGGTCGGGCTCTGCTCGCACCTCATCGGCGGTGACAATGCAGGGGCCCAAGGCGTTGGCGAAGTCCTTGCCCTTGGCGGGACCGAGCCACGCGCTCATCTCTCGGGCCTGGATGTCGCGCGCCGAGAAGTCGTTGAAGATCGTGAACCCGAAGACGTGCTCGGAGGCATCGGCGGGTTCGATGTTGCGGCCTCCACGACCGATCACCAGCGCCAGCTCCAGCTCGAAGTCCAGAGACTCCGTATAGGAGGGCCGCTCACAGGTTTCTCCGGGCCCCAGCAGAGCGCGGTGGTTGCCCTTGTAGTAGACCGGAGCCTCATACCAGTAGGGTGGGACTTCTCCGTGACGGCGAGCGGCCCCGCGCACTACGTGGTCCTCGAAGGCGAGAAAGTCGCGCAGCGATGCGACGGCGTCGAAGGGACAGAGCCAGCTCACCGACGAAGAGAGTGGATCAGTTGTCGCGGCAGTGACCGCGCCCCTCACCGAGGAGAGAGTCTCCGGCCCCGCCTCTATCAGAGACTTCGTCGAGTACAGCCATGGGGGCCGCGATGAGTTCTGTTCCATCCACGCGGCCACGAGATCAATAGGCGGGCGTTCCTGGACCGCAACAGCAATGCGGGCCTCGCCGTATGAGTCCGCGTAACGGTAGATCCGCAAGGAATCAGCCGTCGAGCAAGCCCATGCCGCGGGCCCACGAAGTCTCGTACTCGACAACGGCCACGGCCTCGGCTTCGGGGCTGAGCTGCAGAGGATTCTCGGTTTCTACCATTACCGCGACCTCATCGGTGCGTGACTTGGATTTCGATGCCTCGATCGCAGCCGGCTGTGGGCCGTGGTGCACGCCCTGAGGATGAAGCGTCATGTAGCCCTCGTCGATGCCGGCCCTACTGAAGTAGTTGCCCGCGTGATAGAAGAGCACCTCATCCGCATCGATGTTGGCGTGATAGAAGGGCACCTTCAATACCTGCGGGTCCTCCTCCAGCGGCCTGGGCACGAATGAGCAGATCACGAATCCGTCGTTGGCAAAAGTGCAATGCGCCGAAGGCGGCATGTGATAGCTCGGTGAGTACACAGGGCGATGCGAAAGAATATTGAGCTTGGCCGGACACAAATCGCCCTGCCAGCCGACGACGTCCAGCGGGTGCCACGCGAACCACAGTGAGGTGAGCTCCTGGTTACGCTTGACCCGCACCTCGAACTCGCCTTCCTCGTCGTGAGGGTCGGGGTCGGGCACCTCCAACATCCCCGGATCGAACTGAGTGTGTCTGCCCATCAGACCTCGATCCGGTATGCGGAACTCGCCGTCACCTTCGATGATGAAGAAGAAGGTGGGTTCGCTCTCCGGAACGACCCGGTGCGTCGTTCCCTTGGGAATGATTATGTAGTCGCCCTTGGAATACGTGAGGGGGCCGTAGTCGGTTTCGAACAGACCTTCCCCTCGATGAACGAAGTAGCAGAGATCGCCGTCCGCGTCCCTCAGGAAATGATCCATGGGCTTACTTCTGCGGCTCAAAAAAAGCCTGACCTCGTCGTTGCCGGCGACCAGTTGCCAGCTCGTAGACGCAGCCGTCGTGTCCTCAGGCTTCATGTCGTTGAGGTTCAGCGCGCGAGGGCGCAGGGGTCCCTCTATCCGAACCCACGCGGTCGGTGGGTGTGAGCGATAGAGATGCGAGGCTCGGCCAAAGAACGTCTCGCGCCCATGCTCTTCTTCGTAGGTTCCTTCGGGAATGGCAACATGAGCCTGGCGAGCGACCTTGCCCTTGGAGAAGACGGCTTCCATCAGAGGTTCCCCCTGGCGGCCTGCTCACGTTCGATTGCCTCGAACAACGCCTTGAAGTTGCCGGCGCCGAAGCCTCTGGCTCCGTGACGTTCGATCAGCTCGAAGAATACGGTGGGCCGGTCCTGCACCGGCCTCGTAAAGATCTGCAGCAGATAACCGTCCTCGTCCCTGTCGACCAGGATGCCGTTGCGTTGCAACGCTTCGATCTTGTCCGCAATCTCCGGCACACGCTCTTTGGCTTCGTCGTAATAGACGCCGGGCACGCGCAGAAAGTCGATGCCCGCGCTCGTGGCCGACTCAACGCTTCGTACGATGTCCTCGGTAGCCATGGCGATGTGCTGAACCCCGGGGGTTTTGTAGTACTCGAGGTACTCCTCGATCTGTGACTTGCGCTTGCCCTCGGCAGGTTCGTTGATCGGGAGCTTTATCTTGCCGTTGCCATCCCACACGACCTTTGACATCAGCGCCGAATACTCCGTCGAGATCTCCTCATCGGAGAAGTGGCGCAGCTCGGTGAAGCCCATGATTCGCTCGTAGAATGAGACCCACTCCTGCATCTTTCCCAGCTCCACATTGCCGACCACGTGATCGATGTCCGAGATGCCGAAACCAGAGACGTCCGAACAGTTCGGCAGCGATGCAAAGCCGGGCCAGAAGACTCCCGAGTAGTCCTGGCGGCTGACCAGCGAATGAAGGGTCTCACCGTACGTGGCAATAGCCGCCACCACGATCTTGCCGTGCTCGTCTTCGAGGACCTCCGGCTCCCTAACCCCTCTCGCACCTCGCTCCACAGCAACGCGGTAGGACTCCTCGGCATCGGGAACTCGCAGTGCGACATCGTGAACACCGTCGCCGTGCCTCTTGACGTGCTCGGCGATCGCGCCATTGTCATCGAGCGCTCCGGTGAATACAAACGTTATCTCGTTCTGCCGAAGACACCACGAGACGCGATCACGGCTTCCGGTCTCGAGGCCCATGTAAGCGACCGGAGTGAACCCAAGGGCCCGGTAGTAGTGAGCCGCCTGGCGCGCGTTGCCGACGAAGAACTGAATGTAATCAATGCCTAGAATCGGAAACGAATCCTGATGTGTCATGGAAATACGCACCTCCTTGTGAGATTCTAAGCGCTCACCGGCCCTCGAACTCCGGCGCCCGCTTGGACAGAAAGGCGCGCACGCCTTCGAGGTGGTTCTGCGTGGCGCCCGCGACTCCCTGCGCCAGGGCCTCAGCCTCAAGCTGCTGATCGAGAGTATGAGAGACGGCAGCTTCGATCAGTCCCTTTGTCAGCGCCAGCGCCGAGGTGGGTCCGTGCGCCAGACCCGCAGCCACGGCTTGGAGGCGAGCCTCGAATTCGTCGGCGGGCACGACTTCATTGACGAGTCCTAGCGCTTGGGCGTCCGCAGAGCTCAGGGCCGAACCGGAAAACGCCAGCTCCATCGCGCGGGCGGGTCCGAGCATGCGGGTCAGGAACCACGTCGCGCCGGAGTCGGGAACCAGCCCGACCCCGGCGAAGGAAAAGCTGAGCGAGGCCCGCTCGGAGGCGACCCTGAGGTCGCACGCCAACGCCACGCTCGCCCCGGCCCCCGCTGCCACTCCGTTGAGCCCGGCCACGACCGGCTTGGGGGC
>JBPCPZ010000082.1:0-5717 GCA_050998655.1 Actinomycetota bacterium | reverse complement strand
CTTTCGCACATGATCGAGGGCCTCAGGGCGCAGGTCATCGACGGACTTGACCTGGCCTCTTTCGGAGTGGCGCTGGCGATTGCCGCCGGCATCCTGGTTGTGGGGACGTCCTTCGCGGGGCTAGCTCTGAGGGGCCGTCTGGCCGCCCGGCACCTGTGAACCTTCACATTTCTTGGGGCATCGCACGGCGCAGCTTGATGCTGATTCCGCGCCAACCCTCGACCTTCTTCCCATCGCTGATGATGCCTGTGTTCCTTACGATCTCCTTTGCCGGGGCCTTCTCCGGGATCGTCTTGCTCACCGGTTTTCCCGCAGCCAAGGCCATCGATTGGTTCGTGCCGATGACCGCGCTTCAGGGCGCGGCCTTCGCCGGGATAACCACGGGAATGGGGACCGCCCGTGACATGGAGAACGGTTTCTACGACCGTTTCCTGTTGAGCCCCGCCCCACGCATGGCGCTCCTGCTCGGCCCTTTGATCGCGGCCGTACTGCGAGCCTTTATCCCGCTGGCCATCCTGCTCCTGCTTGCCCTCGTGGGAGGAGCGAACTTCCGTGACGGGTGGCTGGGAGTAGGGACGCTCGTGATCGCGGGACTCGGCTTTGCACTCGCGGCGGGGGCATGGGGGGTGGGCTTGGCGCTGCGGTTCAAGACTCAGCAGATCGTCCCTCTCATGCAAAGTGGCACCTTCTTGATCGTGTTCCTCTCGACCGCACAGATGCCCCTCGAGCTGTTGGGGGGGTGGCTTCACGCGGTGGCTCGTGTGAACCCCATGACCTACATCCTCGAGCTCGCCCGGCAGGGCTTCCTGGGGCAGGTCGCATGGTCGACAACCTGGCCCGGCCTGCTCGCCCTGGCGGGGTTGGTCGGGGTTCTGGGCGCCTTCGCAGTCAGGGGGATGCAGAAAGTCACGCCGTGAAGGGGCCGGTGTCAACGTCCGGCCCCGCCTGCGCCACCGGCTCTCCGCCGGGGGGAGTCAACCGCGCTTTGCGCGCTCTGGAGTACGGAATCGGTACTCAGGCGCGCACTGAGCGCGTTTGAGGTACCGGCGAAAGTAGGGGCCCGGCTCCCAGGGATCGAGATCCGTTCGATTCATGGGGGTAGCCAGCCGTGCGGGGGGATGCTACCCTTCGTCCGGTTAGGTGCCGGGGGAAAACTTGGCGGAAAAGACTGGCCTGCCCCCGTCGGAAAGGAAGTTGGTGTAGTGGCTCAAGGTACGGTGAAGTGGTTCAACAACGACAAGGGCTATGGGTTTATCTCCCAGCCTGATGGCGAGGATGTGTTTGTTCATTTCTCCGCCATCCAGACAGATGGCTACAAGTCGTTGGAGGAAGGCCAGTCGGTCGAGTTCGAGGTGACTCAGGGCCCCAAGGGCAAGCAGGCCACCAACGTTCGACCCGTCGAGACCAGGAACAAGAAATGCTGAGCTCGCGGCCCCCGGAGTTCCGGGGGCCGCTCTCGCGAGAGCTTCAGGGACACGCATGATGCACGAGAAGCGGGTGGAGATTCGCTGGCACGATGTCGACGCCTATCGCCACGTAAACAACGCCGTCTTTCTCACCTACCTCGAAGAGGCGCGAGACGAGTGGCTCGAGCAGGTCCTGGGCCGCTCGGACGAACTCTGGGACTTCGTGCTCGGCCGCGTTGAGATCGACTACCGCCAGGAGCTGACACAGGAGGACGACGCCGTGATTGTGCGCTGCTCTCTGGCCTCGGTCGGGAACTCCAGCGTGAGGACAGCGGAGGAAATCTTGAAGCTCGACGGCAGCGTCTCTGCGGAGGCCAAGGCGGTGTTGGTGGCGCTGGACCGGGTCGCCAAGAAGCCCCGGCCCCTCACGGCCCAGGAGAGAGCCGCTCTTCAGACTGAAGGCGACGCCCAGCGCATCCCAGCGTCGTCGGAGCAGCCGTGATTGCGGCAGCAACAAATGGCAGGAGGCGGCCACTCGCCTGCGTGGTCCTGAAGGACGGCGAGGAGGAGGACAAGGACGCCCTGAGTCCCATCTCGCAGCGCGGGTGGCGAAGTTCTGGATTCCGGATGATTCGTCTTCAGCGACGAGATCCCCAAGACCACGACCGGGAAGTTCTCCAAGAAGGACCTCCGGAAGCAGTTCGCCGATTACAAGCTTCCCACAGAGGGGGCCTGAAGGGGGTGTTCTCTCGCGGTCGTCTACCGGGCCGGCCCCAGCGTCTCTTTCACTGCAGTCGTCCGCTCTCCGAGTGGGTTGTGGCGTAAGGATCGGCTAGAGCTCGCCGGGCCAGCGCCACCGCCAGAATCAGGACCCCGATTCCGCCCGCCGCTCCCAGAGCCACCAACGCCGGGACCGTGCCCGCCACCACCAGGCCCGCCCCGAGGCAGGCGAGGGCGGCCGTTCCGCCCACAGCTCCGGCGAGGGCGCTCTGCGCGGCCGAACGGCGCAGCTCCTGAGCGCTCAGGCACCGCCAATCGACGAGCTCGAGCGCCAGCCAGCACAAGACTCCGAGCACCGGGGCCGCCAAGTCGGTCCGTCCGGAGAACGCCAGGGCAGAGGCGTACTCGACGATCCACAGGGTCGTGGCGGCCACTGCGAAAGCCCACCGACCGACCGCGAGCACGCCGCCCAGGCACAGCCCCGAACCGACGGCCAACGGGACCAACGGTTCGTCGAGCTCGGTGAGCGAGAGCGGATAGACAACCAGCACCACCCACAGCAAGCCGGCGACGGCGACGGGCAACCACCGCACCCGGTCCCCACTTCGGTTGTGAGCGCCTCTCGGTGCCCTCTTGGAACTCCTGGGACGCTCAAAAAACTCGGCGAGGGCCGAAATCCACCCCTTCACCGGCTCCGCACCTCGCTGCGGCGGCGGGGCAGCGCCCGCAGAGTCGCGTCGAGCCCGGCCTCGTCCGTCCAGGTCACGCTGGGGATGCCGGCGTCGCCGAGAAGTGCGCGTCGCGCGTCCCGCTCGAGCTTCCACACACGGTGGGCGAGCCGTCCCTCGGGCGTGGGCAAGGGATCCACTTGGTCCTCGGCGAGAGTGTTGAGCACCGCCACCTGAAAGCCGCGCCCGGCGAGATCGGTCAGCGCCCGGAGCGCCCGGTCATCGATCAGGGGCGAAAACGCGACGATGGAGGCGCCCGCCGGAAGCGTCCCGGCCGGAAGACGATCGATGTCCTTCCACGCGTAGGAGAACGTGGCATTGGTGCCGAGCAGGAAATCGGCGATCCGATAGCTCTGCGTCCTCCCCATCGACGCGCTGAGCCAGCGGATGGTGCCGCCAAAGCTCACCAGACCCACTCGATCGTTGTGGCGGAGATGATGCTGCGCCAGAGCCGCCGCCCCCCTGACGGTGAGATCCAGCAGCCGGTGAGATCGAAGTTCGATATCGGCGAAGGTGTCCAGAAACAAGACCAGGTCCGTATCTCTTTCGGGGTGGCCGAGGTTCACGTGGAGATCTCCGCGACGTGAGGTCACTCGCCAGTTGATCCGCCGCACGCTGTCACCCGGTCCGAAGGCTCGCACTCCGGCGAACTCGATTCCTTCGCCCGCAGCACGCGAGACATAGTCGCCGCTGAAGATCTTGGCCTGCCCGGCTGCGACGCCCTTGCGAATCCGCTCGGTCAAGGGAAGCACCCTGACGACGGCGTGCTCGTCGTGAAGCTCTTCGAATGAAAGCAGCCGCCCGGGCCCCCACGTTCTCACGCCCACAGGCCCCATCCGTTGGAGCCCCCAGCGCCGCGCCCGGAGAATGAACTCGGTCTCTCGGGCCTCATCAGTGTCGCTCCCGAGATCAACCGTTGAGCGCCCTCCGCCGGAGTGCTCCAGATCCGCCGGGAGCCCCAGCGCGACCTCCACCACGCCACCCCCGGCGGAGGATCCCTGTAGCGAAACGCTCAGCCGCAGCTCGTCCCCCTCTATCAGAGAGTCCGGCTCCACCAGGAGCCGGGCGATGATGTGTGGGCGGCGGGTGGCCGCCAGTCTCCAGACCGTGGTGACCAGCAAGGGTGCGCTCACTGCGATGAGCTCGGGGCGGCCCATAAGGACTCCGAGGCCGAGTGCCAGGCTAGATATCACTCCGTAGGCCCGCAGCTTCGCCGTGACCCGTCCCCTCACGAGGGAGGAGGCGCGGGAACCCGCTCGAGCACGGATCGCACTACATCGGCGCCGGACACCTTTCGCACCCACATCTCCGGCCTGAGTGTCAGCCGGTGCGCAAGCACGGGCTCAGCTATCGCTTTGACGTCCTCGGGCGTTATGAAGTCCCGATCCGACATCAGGGCATGGCCCCGCGCAACTTTCAGCAGCGCCAGCGCGCCGCGCGGGCTCGCTCCGACCTCGACGTCGGGATGGGAGCGAGTCGCCGTCACGAGATCAACGATGTAGAGGCCGATCGGGCGGCTCACATGCACGAGCTCGAGCGAATCCTGCATCTCGATCAGCTCCGAGGCGTCCACGATGACTTCCAGGAGGACCTCGTCGGTGTCGCGCTCTGCCCTTCTGCGAAGGATCTCCCACTCTTCGTCCCTCTGTGGGTAGCCGACGCCGGTCCTCAGCATGAAGCGGTCGAGCTGCGCCTCCGGCAGTGGATAGGTGCCTTCGTACTCGATGGGGTTCTCCGTTGCGATGACCACGAAGGGCTGATCGAGCAGGTAGGTCTGTTCGTCCACTGAGACCTGACCCTCCTGCATTGCTTCCAGCAGTGCGGCCTGCGTCTTGGGTGGTGCACGGTTGATCTCGTCACCGAGAAGCAGATTCGTGAACACCGGGCCCTTGCGGAAGCGGAAGACTGCCTCACGCTGATCGTAGAGCGAAGACCCGGTGATGTCGGAGGGCAGAAGATCCGGCGTGAATTGGATGCGATTGAAGCGCATCCCGAGTACCTGTGCGAAGGAGCGGGCGATGAGTGTCTTGGCGAGCCCGGGAAAGTCCTCCAAGAGGATGTGGCCGCGCGACAACATTCCGATAAGGACGAGCTCGAGCACCGCCCTTTTTCCGACAACCACCCGCTCGAGCTCGTCGAGTATCGCTTTGCCGGACGACCGGGTCTGGTCCAAAGAAGCGCTCACAGCGACTCGATGCTCAGCACGATGCGCTCGAGGTCGCGGGTCGATACGCTTTTTCCGTACGTCTCCTCCGCGGGGGTTCCGGCGAGCAGAGCCGCGAGCTCCGAGCCCAGGGGGGCAGGGGAGATCTCGAGGCGGTGGCGCAGGAGCTCGACGAGCAAAGGGCGGACATGATGGTCGAAATCGCGAGGCGAATAGCGGCCCCACGCCAGCAAACGCTCGCAGTGCTCGAGATCAGCGGGCCTGTGGAAGGTGCGGCCGCGTCGTACCAGTAGAGACTCGAACGACGAGCGTGAGTCCGGCGTAAGTTTTCGAATCGCCCCCGAGCATTCGACGGCCGCCCACAGGAGCACCGCCGAGGCCCAGCCCACTACTATTGTCTCCATGCGGGTGGGAAAGACGATCACGGCCGCTGCGACGGACACGAAGCTGAGCGCGGCCCCCGACAACAGACGAACCTTCACGCCCTCGCCGCCAGCGCCGTCCGCACCTCTGCCAGCGCCGCCAGCGCCTGCTTGCGCATCGCCTCATCTATCTCGTGGTCAGAGAAACGGGCCCTTTCGAATAGCTCGGTGAGCTTGCGGGCGGCGGCTCCCGACGCGCCCAGCGAGTGGAGCAGCCGTGCCAGCAGCTCGAAGGGGGCGTCCGAAGGCCGCCGGACAATCCCGGCCTCGTCCGCGG
>JBPCPZ010000077.1:0-14750 GCA_050998655.1 Actinomycetota bacterium | reverse complement strand
TTCATGCTTCACGACGTCGGCAAGATTGGGGTGCCCGACTACATTCTGCTCAAGCCGGGGCCGCTCGATAACTGGGAGTTCGAGATGATGCGAGCCCATCCCGAGCTGGGCCTCAAAATTGCCGAACCTGGGGGATTTTCCCAGGAGACTCTCGACGTCATACTGAATCACCACGAACGCTGGGACGGCTTCGGATACCCGCGAGGGCTCGGTGGAGACGAGATTCCGCTCACGGCGCGCGTCTTCGCTGTCGCCGACGCTTTCGACGCCATGACCTCGGATCGGCCCTACCGCTCGGCCATGAGCTCTTGCGACGCGCTCCACATCATTCGCTCGGGCTCGGGCTTCGCCTTCGACCCCGAGATCGTCGACTCCTTCCTCGACCTGGAGTGCCTGGGATCCGCCGCCCGGAGTCCCAAAAATATACATCTCGTTGGCTGAGTTTTCAGGGGCCCCGCCGTACTCGGAGAGAAGCGCTCGCCTTCACGCCTCTGCGGTGCGCACTTTGCGGGTTGACGGTCACGGCCTCGACCTGCCACCCTTTCCCAGGAAGTTCTCCTTCTCTGAGGCCGAGGTAATGCATAAGTGGCAGATCGCCGTCTCGAGCAGCTTCAAGTCGAGCTGCGACGAATACCTGGAGTACGCAGCGCTCGGGTCGTAGGAGACGAGCTGCCCACCGAGATCCATATCATCGCCTCTCCCGAGCGCACCGCCAAGCAGCTGGTGCGTGATGTGCAGTCCCTGGCTGCGGCCGGCTTCGAGATGCCGATCGACCACCGCATCGTTTCGATCGTCCAGTTGCGAGAGGTCACCTCCGAGGCTCCGACCGAGCCGGGGCCCCGGCCGCCCCCCGTTGGTGAGGCACGAGCTGCTGAGAAACGAGTGGGGGGGCGACCGATTCTGGAGCGGGTGGTCCAAGCCGACAAGGGTGATCAAGGATGGGTGAAGGTAGCCCTCCAGTGGCCTGATGGAACCGTCACCGAGGGCGTGGGCGAGTCTGGGATGTCTCGGAACGCGCGGGCCCGGGGTGCGGTCGCCGCCCTCCTCCACGCCCTGGGTCCCGTGCTCGACGCCAGGGGCGCTCGGCTCGATGTCGAGTATGTCGCCTGTCAGCGGGTCGGGGCGGCAGATACCGTGATGGTGCGGGCGACTTACTACCGCTCGGGAGCCTCCGCGCCGCTGGTGGGAATCGCGTTGGTCCACGACGACGCTGCGGGGGCCGCGGTCCGTGCGCTGCTGCACGCCCTCAACCGTCGGCTGCACGGGTCCTGACGGACCTGAACGCCGGGCCGGGCCCGGGTCCGGGCTGCTCCGGCCAACCTGAGCTAAACATCTTCGTGCCAAAACGACCGTATAGGTCGTTCTTCGGCCAAACCTGATGCTGGGCCTGTGGGCAACCGGTTTCCTTAGCGGCGTGTGCCGGTTTCGGCTTAATCACTTGGGGGCCCGGCCAGCATGCGGCGGTAGACGAGCACGACTATGCCCCCCACGAGCAGCAGGTCTCCCAGGCTCAGGACCTCGCCCAGGCGTGGCAGGGGGATGATGTCGCCTAGCCACGGGAGCAGGGTGGAGGGACTCATGAGCTCGTGTTCGAAGCTGGCTTGGGTGGGCGTGCTCGTCACCCCGGCGAGGTCGGCGGCGGCGCCCGAGACGGGCATTGCCCGGTTGGCTCCGATGACGACGACGTTCAGCAGCAGACCGGCGGCCATCAGGCTGATGCCGGGTAGGACCCGGTTGAGCACGAGGAAGCCGATGAGAAGGAGATTCGCGGCCAGGATCACCCCGAGGGCGGCGGTTTCCGACAGCTCGAGCCACAGCGGGGGCGCGATCTGGAGGACCAGCGCAGCCCACAGAAGGGGCAGCCAGGCCAGCCGGGTGGCGGCCAGTGATTCGAGCGAGCCGCCGCGCACCCTCCCGGCGAAGGCGGCGGCCACTCCCGCGGCCAGGAGGGTCAGCACGCGGTCCCCAGACCCCGGAGTGACACGCGCCGAGCGCGCGCTGAGGTGCGGATCCGGTAACGAGACGCGCGTTGAGCGCGATCGAGGACCTCGCGGAAGCCGAGAGGGGGAGACATTCGGCGGCCCAGAATAAGGCGGCCGGCTCGTCGCTTAACCTGGAAGCATGCCCCCGAGACCTCCGATCGCTCCGGTAAATCCCGGGTGGCCGACGCAGGTGATAGCGATCGGCTCCGGTAAAGGGGGGGTCGGCAAATCGACCACGACGGTGAACGTCGCCGCCGCCCTCGTCCGGCAGGGCCATTCGGTGGGTCTCCTCGACGCCGGCGTCTGGGGTTTCTCGATCCCTCGCATGCTGGGGCTAAGTGGGCAGCCCAAGGCCGTCGGTGGCCTGATCCAGCCCCCCGAGGCTTTCGGAGTGAAAGTGATCTCGATCGGGCTGTTCGCAAACGAGGACAACCCGGTGGTGTGGCGCGGCCCCATGCTTCACAAGGCCCTCCAGCAGCTTCTCGAGGACGTCGCGTGGAACGACCCCGACTATCTGCTCGTCGATTTGCCGCCCGGCACGGGAGATATCTCGATCTCGATTGCCCAGTTCCTCCCCGGCGCCTCGATGATTGTGGTAACGACCCCTCAGGCGGCGGCCGAGAAGGTGGCCCAGCGGGCAGGATTCATGGCGGCGAAGAGCGGCCTGGCAGTGGCGGGGGTAATCGAGAACATGTCCTATTTCAGGGGCGACGACGGCAAGCGCTATCCGATCTTCGGTCAGGGCGGAGGCCGGAGCCTCGCGGATCGCCTCAGCGTGCCCCTGCTGGCGGAGATTCCACTCGAACCGAGGCTCCGGGAGCTCGCCGACAAGGGCTTGGCCGTAGTCGTCTCGGAGCCGGGCTCCGAGTCCGCCCAAGCTCTGGAGCAGGCCGCCAAGGAGCTGGTCAACCTTCTTCCGCCCCGGCCCCGGCTGGCCCCCCGTATCTCGTTGCCGCTGACTGAAGGCTGAGCCGATGGCATCCACCGGCGTCGAGGTCGTGGGACGGATCGGAGGCGCGGTCGACGAGGTGGGCGCGCAAGCCAGGGCCGCGATGCTGGCGAGCAGATCCCTCAAGGCGGAGGGCAAGCTGTGGGGCCTAGACCTCGCCATTCGCTGCTGCGACCTCACCACGCTCGAGGGGGCCGACTCCCCGGCAAGCGTTCGGCAGCTCGCCGCCAAAGCCATGCGCCCGGCCTCTGCGGATCCCTCCCTCCCCCACGTGGCCGCGCTGTGCATCTATCCCCGACTCGTCCCCGCGGCGGCACAGGCGCTGAAGGGCTCGGGAGTTGCGGTCGCCTCGGTGGCAACCGCCTTTCCCTCCGGCCAGTCCGCCCTCGAGCTGCGTGTGGCGGAGATAGAGCGAGCGCGCGCGGACGGCGCCTCAGAGATCGACTCTGTGATCAGCCGGGGGGCGCTGCTTGCCGGCGACGATCACGCCGTCTACGGCGAAGTGTCGGCTGCCAAGGAAGCCTGCGGAGACGCTCATCTCAAGGTCATCCTGGAGACCGGCGAGCTCGGTTCTTACGACCGTGTGCGGCGCGCCTCACTCATCGCGATGGCGGCGGGCGCCGACTTCATCAAGACCTCCACCGGCAAGATCGCGCCGGCCGCAACGCTGCCGGTGGCTTTGGTCATGGCGGAGGCGATTCGTGACTTCGCCGACTTCTGCGGGCGACCGGTCGGGCTCAAGGTCGCGGGCGGGATTCGGAGCGCCAAGGACGCGCTGCGATATCTCGTTCTGGTGAACGAGACGCTGGGTTCGGAGTGGCTCACTCCGAAGCGCTTTCGCATCGGCGCCTCGTCGCTGCTCAACGACCTCCTGATGCAGATCGACAAGCAGCGCTCGAAGTCCTATTCCGACCCCGATCGCTACACGGTGACATGACCCCAGCCTGGGACTACGCGCCGGCGCTCGAGTCCCCCGAAGTGGTCTCTCTCAAAGACACCTACGGGCTCTATCTCGATGGCCGCTTCGTGGAGCCTGCTTCGGGCACCTATTTCAAGACCATCAACCCGGCGACAGAGGAAGTCCTTGCGGCGGTGCCCGAAGCCTCCTCCGAAGACGTGGCCGCGGCGGTGGCTGCGGCTCGAGGCGGTCTCGAAGCATGGAGGTCGGCCGGCGCTCCGGCACGAGGCATGTTCCTCTTTCGCATCGCCCGCATCATGCAGGAGCGAGCGCGGGAGCTCGCGGTGCTCGAGACCATGAACGGCGGCAAGCCCATCCGGGAGAGCCGCGACGTCGACATCCCGTTGGCTTGCGCCCACTTCTTCTACTACGCCGGCTGGGCCGACAAGCTCGAGTACGCCTTCGTGGGCCGCAAGGCCGATCCCGTTGGTGTGTGCGCGCAGATCATCCCGTGGAACTTCCCGCTGCTGATGCTGGCGTGGAAGATCGCCCCCGCACTGGCGGCCGGCAACACGGTCGTGCTGAAGCCCGCCGAGACAACTCCGCTCACAGCATTGTTGTTCGCGGAGATCTGTGATCAGGCGAGCCTGCCGGCAGGAGTCGTGAACATCGTGACCGGCGGTCCAGACACCGGGGCCGCGCTGGTGGCGCATCCCGGGATCGACAAGGTCGCCTTCACGGGCTCGACCGAGGTCGGCAAAGGCATACAGAGGGCACTGGCGGGCACGGGGACGCGCCTCACGCTGGAGTTGGGCGGGAAGGCTGCCAACATCGTTTTTGAGGACGCACCACTCGATCAGGCGATCGAGGGCGTGGTGAACGGCATCTTCTTCAACCAGGGCCACGTTTGCTGCGCCGGCTCCCGCCTGCTGGTCCAGGAGCCCGTCGCCGAGCGACTCCTGTCAAAGCTCAAGCGGCGCCTGCAGACGCTTGCTCTCGGTGACCCCCTCGACAAGAACACCGACATCGGCGCCATCAACTCCAGAGCCCAGCTGGAACGGATCAAGAACTTGGTCGGGGTCGGCGTGGCCGAGGGAGCCGAGCTCTATCAAGTTGACTGCGAGCTCCCCGAGCGGGGGTTCTGGTTTCCTCCGACCGTGTTCACAGGGGTATCGCAGTCTCACCGCGTCGCGCGAGAGGAGATCTTCGGTCCCGTCCTGTCGGTCCTGACCTTTCGCACCGAGGCCGAGGCAGTGGCCAAAGCAAACAACACTCCCTACGGGCTGTCGGCCGGGGTGTGGAGCGAGAAGGGCGCGCGCATCCTGTGGATGGCCGACCGGCTGCGGGCCGGAGTCGTGTGGGCCAACACCTTCAATCGCTTCGATCCCGCCAGTCCCTTCGGCGGCTACAAGGAGTCGGGCTTCGGTCGGGAGGGAGGCCGTCACGGCCTCGAGCCCTATGTGCGGCTGAGCTAGGTGCTCCGCCCCGGAAAAGCGGTCAGTACACGGCCAAAAGTGAGCGGATTTGCTGGGAGGGGCACCTGAAGGTGGATACGCGACTCGGGGTCAACAAGACCTACAAGCTATATGTGGGAGGCAAGTTCCCTCGCTCCGAGTCCGGCCGCAGCTATGCAGTTTCTGGTCCCACAGGAGGCTTCTTGGCCAACGCCGCACGTGCCTCTCGCAAGGATTTGCGCGACGCGGTCGTGGCCGCCCGGAAGGCCACGGGCACCTGGGCCGAGTTCACCGCCTACAACCGGGGACAGGTGCTCTACCGGGTAGCCGAGATGATGGAGGCTCGTAGCGACGAGCTGGGGGCTGAAGTGTCCGCGGCCGAGGGCTCGGAGTGTGCCTCTCAACAGGTCGAAGCGGCCGTCGACTGCTGGGTCTACTACGCGGGATGGACAGACAAGATCGCACAGGTCACCGGGAGTCTCAACCCGGTGGCCGGCCCCTACTTCAACCTCACCGCGCCCGAGCCGATCGGAGTCATCGGCATCGTCGCGCCCGAGACCGGTTCCCTTCTCGGACTGGTCGAGCGGCTCGCCCCGGTCCTGTGCGGAGGCAACTCGGCGGTGGTGGTCTGTTCCCAGGCCCACCCGCTTGTGGCCATCGCCCTCGCCGAATGCCTTCACACCTCGGACGTGCCCGCCGGTGTGGTGAACCTGCTCACGGGTTTCAAGGACGAGCTCGTTCCCGTGCTCGCTTCCCATGGCGATGTCGATGCGCTCGATGTTTCAGGAGTTGCGCCCGACGCTGCGGCCGAAGTCGAAGCAGCCGCCGCCTCGAACGTCAAGCGAATCGTGCGCCCCGGCCCCCGAGCAGGTCCCTACGAGGTCACTGCCTTCATGGAGATGAAGACGGTGTGGCACCCGAAGGGGGCCTGAACCACCCGCTCTGCCCGAACCGCAAGTAGTGAAACGCGCTCAGAGCGCTCCTGAGTCCCGATTCCGTACCTGAGAGCGCGCGGCGCGCGGTTCGAGACGGATTCGGATTGCCTAGCCAAGTCCGGCGCAGACACCCCTCAGCAACCTTTCGAGGCGGGCTGCGGCCCGCCGGCCGGCCTCGGCCACCTCCTCGTGGGCCAGCGGCTCAGAAGAGATCCCGGCCGCCGGGTTGGTGACCACCGACACTCCGAGCACCCTGGCCCCCAGATAGCGCGCCATGATCGCCGCGTGTACCGTGGACATACCGACGAGGTCCGCGCCCATCACAGCCAGCATTCGCACCTCGGCGGGGGTTTCGTAGGTGGGGCCGGACAGGCCTGCATAGACGCCCTCGTGAAGGGTGGGGTCTGCCTCCAGGGCGGCGGCCCGCAAGCCCTGATCGTAGACATCGGTGAGGTCCAGGAAGCGCGGCCCCCGTCCGTCGTGCGGCCCGGTCAGGGGGTGTTGGCCGGGGAGGGTCAAGTGGTCCGAGAGGAGGCAGGGGGCGCCGATCTCCAGCTCGGGGTTGATGCCCCCTGCGGCGTTGGTCAGGACGATCACCTCGCACCCGGTCTCGACCGCGAGTCGAATCGGGGTCGTGACGACCGCCGGCGAGTGGCCTTCGTAGAGGTGAACCCGCCCGGCGAAGACGAGCGCAGCGACCCCCGAGACCGACCCTGCGTAGAGACTCCCTTCGTGACCTGCGATGCCCGAAGCGGGCATGCCGTCGATGGCGGAGTAAGGGATCGGGCTGGCTCCCGTGAGCGAGTGGCCTAGCTCGGAGAGCCCCGAGCCGAGCACCACCGCGACGCGCCACGAGCCGGATCCGGTGGCGGCTTCGATCGGGTTGGTCACGGACCGATCCGCTCGAGCACCAGCCCAGACGGCTCGCCCGGCTCCGGCGCAATGTCTACCGCCCCCTCGAGCGCCTCCAGGGCGGCGGCAAAACGCGCAGGGTCGTCGGCGTGCAGCTCCAACAGGGGCTCCGAGGCGGAGACTTCGTCGCCGGGTTTCTTGAGGCAGACGACCCCCGCGCCGGGACTGACCGGGTGTTCCTTGCGGGCTCGTCCGGCTCCCAGCCGCCACGCACAGATTCCCACCGCGCGGGCGTCGAGCCTCGTCACAAAGCCCGACGCGCCCGCCTCGAACACCATGCGCTCGGGTGCCTCCGGCAGAGGGGCGTCGGGATTGCCACCCTGGGCCCTCACCATGGCTCGAAACCTCTCGAGAGCGGCCCCCGATCTCACCGCGGCACGCGGATCTCCCTCGACGCCGGCCAGTTCGAGCATGATCTCGCCCAACGCGTAGGTGAGCTCGGTCACGTCTTCGGCGCCCCTTCCGGCCAAGACCTCCAGGGATTCGGTCACCTCCAATGCGTTGCCCGCCGTCCTCCCGAGTGGTGTCTCCATGTTGGTGAGCAGTGCCGAGGTCTTGACCCCGTGGGCGCCGCCCAGTGCAACCATCGTTTCGGCCAATGCGCGCGCCTGGGAGACGTCGGGCAGGAATGCTCCCGAGCCCACCTTCACATCCAGGACGAGAGCCGAGGTTCCTTCGGCGATCTTCTTGGACATGATCGAGGACGCGATCAGCGGGATCGACTCGACAGTGCAGGTGACGTCGCGCAGGGCGTAGAGCTTCTTGTCGGCGGGCGCTAGTCCGGGCCCGGCGGCGCAGATCACGCAGCCTTCTGATTTCAGTACCGACACCATTTCCTGAGAGGAGAGCTCGGCCTGAAAGCCCGGGATCGTCTCGAGCTTGTCGAGCGTGCCCCCCGTGTGCCCCAGACCACGCCCGGACAGCATGGGAACGGCGCCGCCGCAGGCTGCGACTATGGGCGCAAGCGGCAGCGAGACCTTGTCGCCGACCCCTCCGGTCGAGTGCTTGTCGACCGTGGGCTCAGGGATAGAGGAGAGGTCGAGGCGCTCGCCGGAGGCGATCATCGCCGCCGTCCACTGAGTCAGCTCGCGGTCGGCCAGGCCCCGCCACACGATCGCCATTAGCAGGGCAGAGGCCTGCTCATCAGCCACCTCCTCGGCGGTGTAGGCGTCCACGAACCAACGGATCTGCTCGCCGGTGAGCGTGCCCCCATCGCGCTTCGTTCGGATGAGGTCGACCGCGTGAAAGCTCATTTAACGCTGGTCGAGGTCCACGGAGGAGAACGAGCGCGGCAGCAGCTCTGCCAGTTCGAGGGGGCCGGCTGCGGACTGGACCAGCAGCTCTTCCCCGCCCGCCCCGAGCAGGAGTTGGCGGCAGCGGCCGCACGGCATCAGAGGCTCGCCCCGGGCGTCGACGCACACCACCGCCACGAGACGGCCCCCGCCGGTGGCGTGCAGCGCCGAGACGAGCCCGCACTCGGCGCACAGCCCGACGCCGTAACACGCGTTCTCGACGTTGCAGGCGCTCAGGATGCGGCCGTCGTCCACCAGTCCCGAGGCCCCCACAGGAAAGTGCGAGTAGGGGGCATAGGCTTGTGTGGAGGTCTCGATCGCCGCGGCCCGCAACTCGTCCCAGTCGATCTCTTCTTGTCGCGATCCTCCAGCGGATCGCTCGTTTGTTTCCGGCACGGTCAGGTCGCGGCGCCCTCATAGGCGCGGCCCGCCGCGGCCGGAGGATGGACCCGACCCACGAACCCCGCGATGGCGACAATCGTGACCACGTACGGGATCATGCGGATGAACTCCTCGGGCAGCAGGGATATCACGGGGGCGTCGTTGAGGCGTAACGGGATGGCCTGAGCGATCCCGAATAGAAGTGCACCTGCCATTAGCCGAAGTGGCTGCCAGTTGCCCAGGATGAGGGCCGCTAGGGCGATGAACCCAAGTCCCTGCGTCTGTCCCTCGCGGAAGAGCCCATTGATCTCGATCGCCAGGAAAGCTCCCGCCAGACCTGCCAGGGCGCCGGATATCGCCACTCCCGCGTAGCGCAGCGGCCAGACTCTTACGCCCAGTGAGCTCGCCGCCTCCGGATTCTCGCCGGCGGAGCGGAGCCGGAGGCCGAAGCGCGTCCGATTGAGCAGGAACAGGGCGGGGATCGTCATCAAGAACGCGACCAGGACAACCGGCGACATGCCCCTGAATGCTTGGCCCAGTCCCAGGGGAAGTGACGACAGCAGCGGGATGCTGATGGTGGCGAAGTCCGGGATTCCGGGATTGGATTGAGTGGCCTGGCCGAAGAAGATCTGTGACAGGAAGCGAGCCAGGCCGATCGCGACCAGGTTTATCACGACCCCCGAGACGATGTGGTCGATCTTGAAGGTCACTGTGGAAAGGGCGTGGACGAGTGAGAACAGAAGCCCAGCCGCAGCCCCTGCGACAAGCCCCGCCACAGGGCCGTAGGTGACCGTGCCCCAGGCGCCCATGACGGTGCCGACGATCATCATGCCTTCGAGCCCGATGTTGACGATGCCGGAGCGCTCGCTGAAGAGACCGCCGAGGCCCGTCAGATAGATGATCGTGAAGTAGCGCAAGCCCAAGGCGATGGCGGCGCCCAGATCGGCCAGGGGCATCAGCCGGCGACCTCGCCCGCCTGCTGCTGCTGGCGTCGTACAAGGGCCCGGCTCACGAGCTCGTAGGCGATCACGACGGAGAGGATCAGGATCCCTTGCAGGATGATGAGGATCTCGATCGGCAGCTCGGTCAGTATCGCGAGTCCGTCCTGCCCCCTCAGCAACATGCCGAAGAGGACTGCCGCCAGTGGGATGCCCGCGGGGTGATTTCGCCCCAGGAACGCGACCGCGATCCCGGCGAAGCCGAGGCCGGTCTCATAGTTGGATCCGAGGTAGAACGTGTCCCCCAGGATGTGGTTGAGCCCCACGAGTCCTGCCAACGCCCCCGAGATCAGGAAGATCTTGATCTGGGTTCCACCGATCGAGACACCACCCGCCTCGGCTGAGCCCGCAGAGGATCCGATCGCCCGCACTTCGTAACCGAGCCTGGTGCGAAACAGCATGAACCAGACGACCGCGCACGCGACCAGCGCGAGCGGAAACAGCCACGGGAGGGGGGCGATGGAGTCCGGGAGGACGTCCTCCACCCCCAACGACTTCGCGAGGTTGGGGACCAGAGCCTCCTGCGGGAAGTCCTCCGTTCGGAGGTCCGTGGTCGTCACATCCGAGCGCAACGGGTGCAGTATCAGCCACGCCACCAAGCTGACCGCGATGCCGTTCATCATTATCGTGGTGACTACCTCATGGGCTCCTGTCTTGACCTTGAGCACGGCCGGTACCGAGGCCCACAGCACGGCTCCGGCAATGGCCGCCAGGATCACCAGTGGCAGAAGGAGCGGAGCCGGTAGCCCGTGAAACGCGATGGCTGCGGCCGCGGCAGCAGCCATGCCCACGATGTACTGGCCCTCAACGCCGATATTGAACAAGCCGGCCTTGAACGCGACCGCGACCGCCAATCCGGAGTAAATGAGAGGAGTGGCGTTCTCGAGCACGATGGCGAAGTCCTGGGGCCGCGAGGTCCCGAATGCCCACACGGTGCGGTACACGAATATGGGGTCTTCGCCGTAGGCGATGACGATCAGGCTCCCGATCAACGCGGCGAAAGCGAAGGCTCCGGTCAGGGCGATGACCTGACCGACGAGAAAGTCAATCCATGCGGGCCTGCCGGGTGGCCGTGCCGCGGCCTCAGTCGCCATCAGCTCGCCTCTTTCTGCTCCACTCGGCCCCCGGTCATCCCTATGCCGATCTTCTCCCGGGGGTCCTGAGGAGAGTATTCGCCGGTGAGCCGCCCCTCGTAGATCGTGACGATTCGATCCGAAAGCTCGTAGATCTCGTCCAACTCGGCGGAGATCAGAAGCACCGCACGACCTGTCTCCTTCTGCTCCAGAATCTGCTTCCATACGAACTCGATGGCTCCCACGTCCAGGCCCCGCGTCGGCTGCTGGGCGATCAAAAGCAGGGGGTCGTCCTCGAGCTCTCTCGCCAGGATCAGCTTCTGCTGGTTTCCGCCCGACAGCGTGGACGCCGAGTTGCTGATGCTGCGGGCTCGCACGTCGAACTCTTTGATGAGCCTCGAAGCCAGCTCTTTGATCTTCTTGATGGCGAGAACTCCCCCACCGCCCAGGTACTGCCTGCGTGACTGCTGCCCGAGCACCGAGTTCTCCCACAGCGTCATGCTCAGCACCAGACCCCGCTCGTGGCGGTCCTCGGGCACGAATCCACAACCAAGTCTGCGGATCGCTTTCACCGATTTTCCGGTGATGTCTTTTCCATCCAGTGTGATTCGCCCCGAGCTGGGAGCCTGCAGCCCTATCAGCACCTCCGCCAGCTCGCGCTGGCCGTTGCCCTCCACGCCCGCGACTCCGAGGATCTCGCCGGCCCCTACTCGCAGATCTATGTCGTGCAGCTTGCCCGCGAGGCTCAAGCCCTCGACCTCGAGCACAGCCTTCCCCACCTCCACGTCGGGCTTTTGGAGCCGGAACAGCACCTCGCGCCCGACCATCATCTTGGCGAGTTCTTGCTTGCTCGTGTCCAACGGGGTCGTCTCGCCCACGACCTTGCCCCGCCTCAGCACTGTGATGCGGTCAGCGATATCCAGCACCTCGTCGAGCTTGTGAGAGATGAACACGATCGTCTTACCGTTCGCCTTCAGCCTGCGGAGGTTCTCGAACAGATCCTTGGTCTCGGCCGGCGTAAGCACGGCCGTGGGCTCGTCGAGGATGAGCACGTCGACCCCTCGGTAGAGCGCCTTGATAATCTCGACCCGTTGATGCTCTCCGACCGAGAGCTCGTCGATCCTGCGGTGCGCGTCGACCTTGAATCCGTAGCTGCGGGCCTGCTCCTCGATGTCCTCGGCCGCGCCCTCCAGGTCGATCAGGGGACCGCCCTCAGCCCCCAGAATGACGTTCTCGGCCACCGTGAAGCGATCGACCAGCACGAAGTGTTGATGCACCATGCCGACCCCGAGGGCCAGCGCGGCGCGCGGCGAGCCGATCTTGACTTCCTTGCCACGCACTTCGATGTGGCCCCCATCGGGTGGATAGAGGCCGTAAAGCACCCTCATCAAGGTCGACTTGCCGGCGCCGTTCTCCCCGATCAGCGCGTGGATCTCGCCCTTCTCGAGAGTGAGATCGACGGCGTCGTTCGCAACGATTCCGGGGAAACGCTTAGTGACTTGGTGCAGCGCGATCAGCGGGGCGCCGGAGCGCCCCGCGTCGTCTTTCGTCGCCGACTCTGCCACTTAGTGCTCCTGCGCGGAAGTAGCGTCAGCATCCAGGGTACGTGAGCGACGAGTAACGCCGCCATCGTCGATGCAGGGACGTTCTGGTGCGACGGGACTTACGCAAAGGTGCACTTGGGCTGCCTAGCCCTCTGGCTCGGTGGGCACCTTGATCGCGCCGCTCACGATCTGCTTCTTGTAGTCCTCGAGCTTCGTCTGTATGTCCTTGGACAGGAGCCGGTCGTTGTCGTTGTACTCATTGACCGCGTAGTCCACGCCCTGCTCGGCGAGGTCGAAGACCTGCGTCCCCGCTTTGAACGATCCCTCCGCCTCTTGCTGGATGGCATCGTGGACCGCGGTATCGACGCGCTTGAGCATCGAGGTCAGGATGTGCTTGCGCTGCTCGGGGCTGGCGGTCAATGATTGGTCCGAATCAACTCCGATGGCGAGCTTGTCCTGTTCTACGGCGGCTTTGAACAGTCCCGCCCCCGACAAACCGGCGGCGTGATAGACGATGTCGGCGCCGTCGTCGTACAGCTTGTTCGACAGGGCCTCTCCCTTGGTTGGGTCGACGAACGCCTGTGTGGTGTCTCCGATGTACTCGACCAGGATCTCGATGTCGGGGTTGACGGCCTTGGCCCCGGCCTCATAGCCGGCCTGAAACTTCTCGATAAGTCCCGTGCCCCGTTGCCCGCCGAGAAAGCCGATGGTGCCCGCTTCGCTCTTCAGCGCAGCCGCGGCGCCCACCAGGAAGCTGCCCTGCTCCTCCTTGAAGGTGAGATTGGAGACGTTCTTGCACGGTTCGTCGAGGCAGGCAAAGCCGTCGACGATCGCGAAGTTCACATCTGAAAAGTCGGGGGCGACTTTCTCGATGCCTTCGGAGAAAGCGAATCCGACAGGGACTACGAGGTCGGAGCCCTGCTCGGCGAGGTTGATGACGTTGTCGTCGCGGTTCGAGCCGGACTGGTTGGCCTCGAGCGCATTGACGTTCTCCTCCGGAACCAAGCCCTCGTCGATAGCTGTCTGCAAGCCCCGGTAGGCGGCGTCGTTGAAGGAGTCGTCGTTGCGGCCCCCGACGTCGTAGGCGACTCCCACCTGGACGTCGCTTCCCCCATCGTTTCCGCCGTTTCCCCCTCCGCTGGGCGAGGTGTCGGCGGGATTCCCGCCTCCGCACGCGGCCGCCGATAGTGCGAGGGCGGCAACGGCCGTGATCCACTTTGCTCGTAGAGTCCCCACCTCGAAGTCCTCCCCTTGATCTTAGATCCGAGGCAACCGGATCCCATTGCTACCCGAGTAGTAGCCCTGAGCATATCGACACTTTGGTTCCCGGGATAGGGTCGGCGGGTGGCGAAGATCTACACCAAGAAGGGCGACGACGGCACGACCGGCCTGCTCTATGGGGGCCGGGTATCGAAGGACGACCTCCGCACCGAGGTGTACGGGACTCTGGACGAGGCCGTCTCCGCGCTCGGCGTCGCTCGCGCCGCTGGACTTTCGAAGCGGGGACAGGAGCTGGCCGTGCGTTTGCAGCGCGAGATGTTCGTCGCCGGGGCCCAGCTGGCCACCGCTGAGGCGAACCAGGCCAAGCTCAAGGACGGAGTGTCCCGGGTGACCGAGGCGATGGTGACCCGGGCCGAGGCCGACATCGACGAGCTTCTGGCCGAGCATCCTCTCCCTCAAGAGTTTCTCCTCCCGGGCGAGAGCGGTCCTTCGGCCGCGCTCGATGTCGCCCGTGCTGTACTGCGCCGAGCCGAGCGCCAAGCCGTCCGGCTCGAGCGGGCTGGGCTGCTGGCAGACCAGGTCGTCCTGCGCTATTTGAACCGGGTCTCGGATCTGCTGTTCGCCCTCGCTCGCTATGAAGAGGCCGAGCTCGGTCTCAGGGCTCAGCCGTCGCGGCAGCGGTGAACAAGCCGTTCCGTTTCTGTCCCTCCTGCTCGAGCGGGCTCCCTGGGCGGGACGAGGAGGGCACCGTTGTGTGCCCCAACTGCAGTCGCCGCTGGTACCACAACCCGTCGCCCGCGACCGGGGCAGTGCTCGTGAGGGACGGGCGGGCGCTCGTCTGTAAGCGGGCGTTCGAGCCGGAGGCCGGCAAGTACGACCTCCCGGGCGGCTTCCTGCGGGTAGGCGAGCACCCGGTTGCTGGCCTCCAGCGCGAAGTGTCGGAGGAGCTGGGGCTCGAGATCGATGTAGAGACGTCAGACCTGATTCTCTTCGCCACCCACACCTACGGTGACGACGACACCTGGAACCTGTCGCTGTGCTTCGGGGCGCGACTGGTCTCGGGCGAGCCCACACCCGCCGACGACGTCGCGGAGGTTCACTGGGTCACGCT
>JBPCPZ010000062.1:0-5759 GCA_050998655.1 Actinomycetota bacterium | reverse complement strand
TCGAGCCCTCGATCGTGCGCTCGAACAGCTCGGGCATCTCCGACGCCCTGAACGCACGCTTCACCTGTTTGCGAGTTGCGGGATAGGAGAGCAGAGGCCGCAGCCTCTGAGCGGCCTCGTCGAAGAGCGCATGGAGCTCGTCATAGGCGGCGGCGTCCTTGCGAGAGAGTTCGGCGATGGCGGCGGCCCTGCGCGGACTCTCGCTCCACAGAAAGAGCCCCCCTCCGTCCTCGTAGGGAGCGAACGCCACCGGATCACGCCGCCTGACGTCCAGTTTCAGGCCGAGATCCGAGATGATCTGGGGCTGTAGTAAGGACAGGGAATAGGCGGCAGTCGACATTCGGAAGCCGTCGAAGAGCTCCTCTGTCACGCACGCCCCACCGACGATCTCGGAGCGCTCCACTACCACGACGTCGAGCCCGGCGCGGGCGAGGTATGCGGCGCAGGTGAGCCCGTTGTGGCCGGCGCCCACGACGACGGCATCGTAGGAGCTCACGCCGCCCCCCCCGCCTCGGGCGTTCGAAGGCGCGCCGGGGGTCTGAAATAGGAAGTCGACCCGGCTCCCTTCTCGGACACGACTACGGTCGTAACAGATCCGGTTTCGCAGGCGACGAGACCGGCGAGAGGAGGCCGCCGGCTATGAATTAGGGCCGCGCGTGCAACCAATACCGGCGTCTGATGGGAAACCACGGCGACCTCCCGACCCCCTGCCGCAACTACGGCCTCCTCGATCGTCGCGAGTACGCGGGCCTTGATATCGGAGAATGACTCGCCCCACGACGGCCGCAGTGGATTGCGAAAATGCCACCACTGGCGGGGGTCACGGAACATTCCCAGGAGCGAGCGGCTGAGCCCCTCGAGGGTGTTGGCGCTCTCTGTGAGGCGCTCGTCGGTGACCACCTCGAGGTCGTGCCGCAGGGCGATTGCCTGGGCGGTTTCCTGGGCACGCTCCAGGGGGCTGACCCACACCGCCCCGAGATCGGCCGCGGCGAGGTGCTCGGCCGCCGACTCGGCCTGGAGACGGCCGAGCTCCGAGAGATGGTAGCCGGGCAGGCGTCCGTAGATGATCCCCTTGGGGTTCTCGACCTGACCGTGACGCACCAGATGAATGGTGGGCATGCCGCAATCGTGCCTCATGCGTTCCTCGCCCTTCGCCGTTGCGGCCGCCGGCCCGTTGGGCGGGGGCCGGGGTGGGTAGGCTCCGGGCATGCCCGAGGTCTTGATGTTCGGAGCGACGGGGTACACGGGCCGTCTCGTAGCCGACGCACTGTTCCGGCGGGGAGCAGACTTCTCCATCGCCGGGCGCAATCGCCACGAACTCGAACGAGTGGCCTCCGCCTGCGGTGGAGTCGAGGTCCGAGAGGCCGACGCAACAAACCTCGGCTCCTTGGTCGCGGCACTCAGGGGATGCCGTGTCCTTCTCACCACAGTGGGTCCCTTCTCCGAGCTTGGGGCGGCGGCCGTGGAGGCCGCGCTCCGGGCGGAGGTCCACTACATCGACTCCTGCGGCGAGGGCTCGTTCATCGAAACCCTGATCGACCGCTACTCGGAACGCGCCCGGCGGAGCGGCCTGGTGCTGGCGCCTGCCATGGGCTTCGACGAGGTCGTCGCCGAGGTTGCCGCCACCCTCGCAACCGAAGGCCTCGCTCCCGCGGATCTGATCCTGACTTACGCAGCTCCGGCCGCCGCATCGCCGGGAACCATCCGCTCGATCCCCGGAATCCTTGCCGGCAGCGGCGGCTTTATCGATGAAGGCAGGGTCGTGGAAGTCTCCTTTGGCGAGCGCAAGCGCTGGTCGCCGCTGCCGCCGCCGGTCGGCCCGAAACTCGCCCTCTCTGCTCCCTTGGCCGAGCTGCCACTCGCCCCCCGGCATCTCGAGCTTGCCTCTCTCCAGACCTATCTGGCGATGGAGAGGCTCCCGGCAATGGCATTGCCCTGGGTCCTTCCAACGCTGAGGCGATTGGCCGGCACGGTGCCACTCCGGCGGGCCCTCGGGGAGGCAGCGGTCAAGCTGGCGCCGCGCCCGCGCCGCGAGAAAGCTCCCCAATCGTGGTCTGTGTTAGCGGAAGCCCGCCGCGGTTCGAGCTGGCGCAACGTCGCCCTGAGGGGCTCGAATGTCTATGTGACCACCGCCGAGCTGCTTGCGTCTGCCGCCATCGCCCTCGCCTCCGAGCCGCTAGAGGTCTCGGGCATGCTGACGCCCATCGAGGCATTCGGTACCGACTTCCTCCACAAACAGCTCATCAACCTAGATGTCTCGGTCGAGATCTATCAGCAAGTTGGCAACCGCTAGCAAGGAGAACGAGCGTGGGCGCACGACTTCAGTACGCAAAGGTCCTCGATCAGTACTACTTCTACCGAGAGGGCGGACGAATGCATCCCGGGCTGCCCAACCGAGTTGTCGTCCCACACAACGGCGGCCCGGCTGCGGCTTTTTTCGTCCTGAGGGCCTGGTCCGACGACCACGGGACGTTTACCGAGCAGTGGCGCATCGAGGGACCCGACGGTTCGATCGTCTATCAGAGCGTGCCCCGTGAGATCCACATGCCCACGCGGAGCCACACCGAGAGGCTGCAGGACGAGGTATCAGACCTCGACCTCGGCGCCGCCGGCGGCGTCTACCGGGCGATCTTCTCGCTCGACGATTACGAGGTGGGCCGGATCGACTTCCCGGTTCAGCTCTCTGAGGCCGCCCTGGGCGGCCAGGCAAAGAGTGAGGATCCGCCCGCCGGTCGGAGCTAATCGTTTCACCCCCGCGGTCGGACGGTCCCCCTGAGCCGGTCCCGACGAGGTACTCATACGCGCCCAGAGCGCGCCTGAGTACGGATTCCGGATTCCAGAGTCCGCCGAGCGCGATTGGATACGTGACCCCCCGTCGGGGGTCAGGTCGCACGATTTCATGCCGATAGCTGGAAAGTGATCTCGGTGGCGGACATCCAGGCAGTGGAACAGCGCGCGGGCGCGGTGAGGGTGGGCGTTGCCGTACTCGCAGGCATAGCCGCGGTGGCAGCCGGCGCCGGAGTGGCCGCAGTGGCGCTCCTGCTCGTCACGCTGGTCGGAGCGGGAGCCTTGTGGATCGGGGCCGGGCGCTTCTCCGACGAGTCCAGGCTGCACCAGCTCGGTGCAGCCGCGTGGGTCCTCGATGCCCTCGCATTGGGGGGCTTCGCCGCGCTCCTTCAGGGCCAAGACATATCCTCCGCAGGCGTACTACTGGTGCTGGTGCCGCTGGAGGGAGGGCTTCGCTACGGTCTGCGGGGGGCGGCCGCAGGAAGCGCCGGGGTTGCGGTCGCGACTCTCCTCATAGGGGGCCTCTCCTCAGCCCTCGCCAGCGCCGCCGCCGCGGCCGCCGTCGGCGTGACCGTTGCAGAGGTTTCCGAGCGCTGGCGCGCCCGCGTGGAGGCCGAGGCCTTGCACAGCCGGCGCCTCCTCGAGATCGACAACCTGAAGGATCGCTTCCTGGCAGTCACGTCACACGAGATACGCGGCCCCCTCACCGCGATAATCACCGGCATCGACACGATCTGGCGCCGGAGCTCCCGCCTCTCAGAGGAGCAGCGCACCGATCTGCTCGAGATGGTGTCCGGCCAAGCCCATCAGATGGCGCGGCTGGTCGAGGACCTCATGATTACCTCACACCTCCAGGCAGGGAACCTGCGGCTGAAGCCCGAATGGACCGAGCTGCGCACCGTGGTGACCCAGGCGCTCGACTCGGCTGCCTCCAAACGGCGCTCCCACCACCTGGAAGTCTTCATCGAACCGATCCGCGCCGAGATCGATGCCTCGAGGCTCGATCAGGTCGTTCGAAACCTGGTCGAGAATGCCTACAAATACACCCCCGAGAAGACCCCGGTATCAGTGGGGGTCAAGAGGGTGCGACAGGGAGTTGTCCTCAAGATCTCCGACGAAGGGCCGGGGATCCCCGACGACAAGCGCAGCGCGCTGTTCGACGCCTTCAGCCGCATCGAGCAGACCACGACCGGCCAGGAGGGGGTGGGCCTGGGGCTGTTCGTGGTGAGCCAGATCGTTTCTGCGATGGAGGGCCACATCGACCTCGCCTCGAGCTCCCACGGCACCACGTTCACGATCTCGATCCCCTGTCCGGCAGAGACTTCGGGTCGCGACACGGTCATGCAGGAGCTTGGCAGCCGGACTCACGACCAGCGTCCCGCCTAGCCGAGCTCCCCTACGCATAACTGACTATTCCCAGTTCCCCCAGCGCGCGTCATCCTGGTCACAGGCTGCGCGGGTGCCTGCAGGGGTGCTGCAAGCCTGAGTGATGGGGCTGGATCAGGGAAGGTTAATAGGCTGGTGCTTGCTGGTGAAGGGGCGACCGGCTCGAGGGACTGGGAGCCGTCTTGGGAGATCTGTTTCTTCGTGTGCGGTGCGACATTTCGAACCGTCTGCTGGAGGTAATCAGTGGGGAGCGTGGGGCGACCGCGGTCGAGTACAGCCTCCTGCTCGTGTTCGTGGCCGCAGTCTTGATCGTGGCGGTGCGCAACCTGGGGCTCGACACCAGAACCGGCTTTCGACGGGCGGGAATCGGCTGGTAACAATTACCTGAAGGGTGGGAGCACAATTGAGTCATGGGAGGCAGGGAAGTAATGGGAGGCAGGGGAGGTGAGCAAATGCAGGAGACACTCGTAGGAATGTGGTGTGAGATCGTCAACCGAGTCCACGAGATTCGCGACGGGGAACGAGGGGCGACCGCGGTCGAGTACGGGATCATGATCGCGCTCATCGCCGCGGTGATCATCTCCGTGGTCAGCGCGGTCGGTACCGATATCGAGGAGGGATTCGGAAAAGTCAGGGACGGGCTGAACGGGGGGGAGTAAATCCCGACTCCGGCGATCGGGGGGTGTGGATCGTTTCACCACGGCAAAAGGCCAACAGCGAGGCGCGCCGGTGCGAGCTCAGGACGCACCGGCTAGCTGCGCGCGAACGGGGCGCGGCCGCCGTGGAGATGGCGCTGGTTCTGCCGCTCCTGTTACTCCTCGTCTTCGGAATCATCGAGTTCGGATTCATCTTCAACCGCTACATCAGCGTCACGCACGCAGCGAGAGAGGGAGTGCGTCAGCTCGCGGTCGGCGTCGAACCCACAACGGCCTCGGCTTCGGCCGAGAGCTCCGTCCCCGAGCTCGGCTCGGGACTCGACTGCAGCCCCTCGACCGACGTCGACGCGACGGGTGTAGAGACGGCGATCATGAGCCGCCGCACGGTTTACGACGTCGGTGTTCCCCAACTGCTGTCGTTACCCGACAGCATCACGCTCGACTCCGAGGCGAGGATGCGCAAAGAGTGAGGCGTGTACGGGTAGTCACAGACGAAAGCGGCGCCGTGGTCGTGATCGTCGCCATCGTCGCCGTCGTCCTGTTCGGCTTCGTGGCGCTGGCGGTGGACGCGGCCCGTATCTACGCGGAACGCGCCGAGCTCCAGAGGACCGCAGACGCGGCCGCCCTGTCCGGCGCCCAGGCGGCCTGGCAAGGGCCCGATGCCGGTACGGTGGCACGCCGCTTCATCGAAGAGAACCCCACGCCCTCCCACCGCTCCCCCACCGGAGCAGACGTCGTCTCCTGCTCGGTGACGGGCTGCTCGGTTGAGATCGGCGTCGAGCGCTTCGAGCTGCTGTTTGCCGGCGTACTGGGGATCGAGGACACCTCGTTGAGCGCGTCCGCGACCGCCGAGCTCAGCGCGGGAACTCCCGGCGGCGACAAGCTCATCCCCTGGGGGATCATCGACTGCCTCTCGCCCGAAGGCGGGCC
>JBPCPZ010000060.1:0-10773 GCA_050998655.1 Actinomycetota bacterium | reverse complement strand
GGCCCGCCTTTACCATCTGTACCGCCTGATTGCCGGTGACCGCCCCCAGGGCCGCGACGTAATCCTCCGAGTTGAGCAGGTCCCACAGCCTCTCGGCGCCGAGACGAGCGAGGGTGTGCTCGATCTGCACCGTTCCACGGAGGCGGTTCACTTCCCGGCTCGAGTAGTCACGACGGATTCCCCGCCACCGCTCCGCGCTCCAGTTCATTTCGGTCGCTTCCGCTCCACCCGCTTCGGGGATCTTGCTAATGTGCCCCGCGCCGTTTCCCCCGTGTCGGTTTGCGCCGTTCCCGTTTACCTCCACCCGGCTCCCCTTTCGCTGAACCTTCGCCAAATCCCCGACTTTTTTCAGCTTGCCACCCGCTGCCGCCCCTGTATGCTGAAAATATGGGCAGAAGTTCACAGATGGGTCCCTTGAGCGAAAGTTCTCAGCTTGATCCGCTCGTCTTCGGGCGCAGGCTCCGGCACCTCCGCCGCGAGGCCGGCCTCACGCTCAAGCAGTTGGGGCGGGCGGTCGGCAAGGGGGCCCCTTACCTGTCCCAGATCGAGACCGGCCGCCGCGAGCCCACCCTGACGCTCATCAACGCGCTGGGGGCCGCCCTCTCGGTGTCGCCGACCGAGCTGATCGAGCCCCGGCCGGCCTCGCGCCGCGACGAGCTCGAAATCGCCCTCCAGAGGGCGCAGGCGGACCCACTCTGGAACGACGCGCTCAAGCTTCCGGTGCTCACTCCCTCTACCCGAATGCCTACTGCCGTTCTCGACGCACTTGTGCGGCTGTTCGATGAGGCCAAGCACCGGGGGCAGGTGAGGGCCGAGACTCCCGAAGGGGCGCGCAAGGCCAATGCCGTTCTGAGAAAGGAGATGCGAGCACGGAGCAACTACTTCTCCGAGATAGAGGCCGAGGCGGCTGCGGCGCTAAGCGCAGTCGGCTACATGAGCGGACCGGTGACCAGCCGTCTCGTCACCGAGATGGCGGCTCACTTTGGCTTCTCGATCCATGCCGTTCCCGATCTCCCGGAGTCGGTGCGCTCGTTGACCGAACATCATCAGCACCGCATCTACATCCCTCAGCGGGACCGTCTTGGCTCCCGGCTGGCCGGGTCGGTGGTGCTCCAGAGCCTCGGCCAGCTGGTTCTGCGGCATGAGCACCCGCGCGATTTCGGAGAGTTCTTGCGCCAGCGCGTTGAGGCCAACTACTTCGCCGGAGCGGTACTGATCCCCGAGGCCGCCGTCATCCCGATGCTGATGCAGGCCAAGAGCGATCACGACCTGGGGTTGGAGGAAATCGAGGAACGGTTCTCGGTCTCCTATGAGATGGCGGCCCACCGCTTCACGAACCTCGCCACGCGCCACCTCGGACTTCCCCTCCACTTCATGCGCTCAGACGACAAGGGCGTGGTGTGGAAGGCGTACGAGAACGACGGGATCCCTTTTCCCACCGATCCCGACGGCGCCATCGAAGGCCAGCTTCTGTGCCGCAAGTGGGGGCCGGCGGCGGCGTTCAGCTCCGCGCACAGGTTCTCCCTCTATTGCCAGCACACCGAGACGCCGGCGGGCCCCTACTGGAGCCTGACCTATCTCGAGGCCGGTCGCGACCCAAGCCACGCCGTTACCATCGGCACCACGTTCGAGCACTCGCGGTATTTTCGCGGCGGGCAGACCACGCGCAGAGTGAGCTCGGGTTGCCCCGATCTGCCCTGCTGCAAGCGCCCACCGGTTGACTTGGCTCGCCGCTGGGACGGGATGGCGTGGCCGGCGCCTCGCCCTCATAGCCACGTGCTGGCGGCGCTGCCGGCCGGCACTTTTCCGGGGGTGGACCTCACCGAGGTCTACGAGTTCCTCGAACGCCACGCCGACTGAGCGGCGACTCCTCTGGCCAGCCCAAGGCCCACCGGCCGGGAACTCCGCTCTCTTCCTAATGCACCTTTGCGTAAGTCCCGACGGCTCCGCCGAGGTCGGAATTGGGATTCTTATCGCACCAGGAACGACCCTGCATCGACGATGGCTGCGCTGCTTGTCGCGACCGTACCCTCCGGGTACGCACGACTCCTCGCGCCTTGCCCACGGCTCCGCCGAGGTCGATTGGGATTCTTTCTGCCGCGCAGTGCCGCCCTGGACGCTGACGTTACTTTCGCGCAGGAGCACTAGTCGGCGATGTTGCGCAGGGCGATGATCTTGCTCGGCGTCACCCGTACCAGCAGCTCCCCCTCGACCGCGTTGCGTCGGCCGAATTCCTCCGCTTGGTCCGCGCCCACATAGCGGCCGCCGCCAAGCGTTGCCCACTTCAGCAGCTCGTCGCGGTCTTCGGAGATCTCGGCGGCCCCGAACAGGACCACGTGTGCAAACGGCGGGTTCTCATCGTCCACACACAGCGACAGGCGGGGTTCGCGCCTCAGGTTGCGCCCTTTGATGGTGTTCACACCCGTGGTGAAGAAGAGGTTGCCGGCATCGTCGAGCTCGAACCAGATCGGAGCTACGTGGGGGCTGCCGTCGGCGGAGACGGTGGCGAGCTTGCCGGTGCGCGTACCGGCGCGCAGGAACTCCCTCGCTTCCTGAGTGGTCATTTCCTCCACGTCAGATCTCTTCGAACAGGCTGGTCTCTTCCTTGTTGGCCCCGGTTCGCCGGATGAACCACTCGGTACCGAAGCCCCGCTCGAACAACTCGGGCGGCATGGCCAGAAAGAAGGAGGCATCGGCGATCTGACTGGCGTGGGCCGCCATCGCCGAGCGCTTGAGGCCGAGGTAGTCGCGCACGTCCACTGCCGTCGTTATCTCGGAGGCGGACACGCCCAGCTTATCCATCTCGTCGGGGTCGAGGCCACCTTCCTGCATACTTAGGAGCTCCTCCTCAGACAGCCGGGAGAGGTTCTCCTTCATGTGGTCTCGATTCACCACCGACTCGTAGAGGCGCGGCGTTCCCGCTAGCTCTGCCGCCCTCAGACCCACTCGGTGGCATTGGATGTGATCCGGGTGGCCGTAGGTCCCGGCGGGATCGTAGTGGGTGAGGATGTCGGCATTCTCGTCCTCGAGGATCGCCGCCAGGGTAGAGGCAACGGTCTCGACGTCGGCGCTCCAGAAGGACTCGGGAGCATCGTTTTCAGCCGTGCCCATCATCCCCGAGTCGACGTATCCGAGCCATTCCAGCCTCGCGATTCCGAGGATGCGGCACGCCTCTTCCTGTTCCTTCACCCGCCGATCGGCAAGTGACTCGCCGGGGGACAGGAAACCCTCCGCTACCTCGCCGTTCTCACCCTTGGTGGCGACGACGAGCACGACTCGATGTCCCTCGGCCACCGCTTTTGCAATCGTGCCGCCACAGGAGATGGCCTCATCGTCGGGATGTGAGTGAAAAGTCACAAGGGTGGCCACGACCGGACTGTATCCGGTCTCATCCGCCGAGTGGTCATCGGTTGAGGCGGCCAACCAATTGCCATCACTCGACGATGTGACGGGGGCCAAATCCCATTTGAACGGGCCTGCCCTGACAAGATGAACCGGTGCTGGTCAATCGCCCCTCAGAGCCCGCTTACTCGGGAGGCCCCACCTTCCAGAAGGTCCCCCTCGTTCTCGATGCGGCCGAGCTAGGAACGGCCGACATCGCAATAGTGGGAGCGCCGATGGACGACATGGTTTCGCACCGCCCCGGCACCCGCTTCGGCCCTCGTGAGATTCGTCTCGCAGTCGATGGAGGCGGCGAGCCCGCGGCGTGGCACATGGACCTGGCGGTCGATCCCTTTTCCGAGTTGGCAATCGTCGACCACGGGGACTCCCCGGTCTTTCCGGGCCACGGGGTTGCGAGCCTCGAGGCGCTTCGGGCCACCGTCTCGGCCGTGCTCGAAGCGGGGCCGATCACGGTCGTGCTCGGCGGGGACCACTCGATCGCCTACCCCGACATCACCGCAGTCGCCGCCCATAATCCCGACATCGCGGTCGTGCAGTTCGATACCCATGCCGACACCGCCACCGAGATCTGGGATGTCAAGTGGTCGCACGGCACCCCCTTCCGCCACCTCGTCGCCGACGGGATCATTCCCGGCGAGCGGCTCGTACAGGTCGGCCTGCGTGGCTATTGGCCCTTCCCGGAAGAGTTCGAGTGGGCGCGTTCTGCGGGAGTGCGTTGGCATCGCATGGAAGAGGTGATCGAGCGTGGCATCGAGTCGGTGATAGACGACGTGCTCGAAGAGATCTCCGATGCCCCGGCCCTCTTTTTGTCGGTCGACATCGACGTTCTGGACCCCGCTTTTGCTCCCGGAACCGGCACTCCCGAGCCCGGGGGCATGGCGACGCGCGAGCTGCTGGGGGCGGTCAGGCGACTGGCGCTCGAGAAGGACCTGGCGGGCATGGAGATCGTCGAAGTGTCACCGCCCTACGACCACGCCGGGATCACCGCGATGGCGGCTCACCGAGTGGTGCTGGAGGCGTTATCGGCCGCTGCAGTCCGCCGAAGGGGGAGTCGGCCCGCTCGCTAGACAGGGGTACTGAATAGCGCGCTGAGCGCCTTTGAGTACCTGCGTGGGCGGGTGTGAACTGGTCAGTTGCGCCGAAGCGCCGCCGTCACCGACGCTATCGCCGCGGGAACATAGAAGACCCCGATCGAGCCAATGGCCACAAACGAGCCGATCAACATGAGCAAGGCGGCCGCCAGGCTGGTCAAGTAGGCGTAACGGGAGCCGTTCATGAGCAAGGCGACACCCGTGATGATCACCGGGATGAGCAGCACGGAGATGACACCGGTGCCCTCCTGCTCCAGGAGGTTAGTGAATGTCCTCCTCCCCGCCGAGTCGACCGTCGAGGCGAGTGGCAGGGTCATGAGAATCACCGCCGCAGCGATGGCCAGGACCACCGCGGCCATCAGGAAGATTCGCCCTACGTTCGTGGCCCGGCCGCGTGGATTGATGCTCACCCTGGCTTCAGCGTCGCGAGCGCCGTGTAGAGCTCATACGAGGCGCGTTCGCCGAGCCGGAGGCTGTCAACACGGTAGCTCTCGTCGGGAGCATGGATCTGATCCCCGGACAGGGCGAAGCCCGAGACGATGGTCTGGATGCCGCGCTCGGCGAACAGGGCAAGGATCGGGATCGATCCCCCCGAACGCACCAGCGCCACCGGCCTTCCGGTGGCCGCCGCGATGGCTTCGCGGCCTCGCACCAGCGGTGCGGAGGCAGAATCGAACAGTGCCGGCGCGGCCGCGCTGATATCGAGTTCCACCTCCGCCGCCGCGGGTGTTCCCGAACGCAGCAGGCGCTCGAGGCGCGCTCTCATCTCCTGAGCATCCTGGCCGGGCGCCAGGCGCATGGTGAGGTTGGCGCGCGCGGTGGCCGGCACGATCGTGCGAGCATTGTCGGGGTCGCCGCCGTAGATCCCGTTGATGTCGAGTGAGGAGTCGGACCCGTTGCGGAGGTAGTACTCGGGCCCCGAGATCTCGTCGAGAGGTCGTCCCCCGGCCTCCCCAAGGACGACCTCGCCCGGAGGCAGAGAGTCCCACGAAGCGACCTCCTCGTCCGAGGGCGGCACCGCGCCCTCGCGCAGCTCTTCGGGCAAGCGTCCAGACGGATGTGGCTGCGCGCCGGCGAGCATCGTTTGGAGCACATGGACCGCATTGAGGACGGAGCCTCCGTACATCCCCGAGTGGAGGTTCCGGCGGGCCGTGCGTACCTTCACCTGCACCGAGACGATGCCTCTCACGCTGACGGTGATCGCCGGGGTGTCCTGATCGACCATCCCCGAGTCGAAGACGATCTCCGCATCGGCCCCGCGCTCGTCGTCTTTGAACCACGCTTCAACGGTTGCTCCGCCCGCTTCCTCCTCGCCCTCGACGACCACGCGTACGTTTACCGGAAGCTCTCCGTCGCGAGCGAGGTTGCAGGCAACATGTAACAGCGGCAGGAAGTTACCCTTGTCGTCGGAGGCGCCTCGTGCGTAGATCCGGCCGTCTCTTAGCTCGGGCGCAAACGGATCCGAGCTCCACTCCTCGACCGGATCGACGCCCTGAACGTCGTCGTGCCCGTAGATGAGCACGGTAGGAGCGCCCTTGCGAGAAGACGACAGCTCGCCCACGGCCACGGGGTTGCCGCCATGACCTTGCAGTGAAGCGGTTCCTCCGGCATCCGTCACGCGCGAGCAGACCCACTCGGCGGCTTCCTTCAGAGCGCCCGGTTCTCCCCCGCCGGTCGATACAGACGGGATGCGCAGAAACTCGAACAACTCGTCGAGCAGCCGGTGGCTCATATCAGCAGCGCTCGAAGTAACGCTGCAGTTCCCAGTCCGTCACTACCTGGTTGTCGAAGATCGACTGCTCCTGGCGCGCGGTGTTGAGCAGATGTTTGAACACGAAGTCACCAAACGCCGCCCGCGCGATCTCGCTATTGGCGAACGCGTCCACCGATTCGTGCAGAGAGGTGGGCACCCTGTCGAGCTCCATGGCTTGGTAGGCGTTGCCTCGGAACACGGCCGGAGGGTCGACCTTGTTGTCGATTCCGTGCAAGCCGCCTGCGATGGTGGCTGCGAAAGCAAGGTAGGGGTTGACATCGGCTCCGGGAATGCGTGATTCGATTCGAAAGCCTTGCTCTTCTCCGACGAGACGAAAACCACAGGTGCGATTGTCCGCGCCGACGGCAATAGCGGTGGGGGCCCATGACTCCGCTTGAAAGCGCTTGAACGAGTTGACGTTGGGGGCGAACATCCACGACATCTCGCGCGCCGTCGACATCAAGCCGCCGAGGTAGTGACGGAAAGTGGCAGACATGTGGTCCTTGTCTTCTGCATCCCACATCAACGAGCGTGAGCCGTCTGCATCCCACACGCTCGAGTGGATGTGACAAGAGGATCCGGCTTCCGCCATCGACCACTTTGCCATGAACGTCACCGAGACACCGTTGAGCGCGGCGATCTCCTTGACCCCGTTCTTGTAGATCGAATGCCAGTCGCAAGTTTCAAGGGGATCGGAGTAGCGGATGTTGATCTCGTGCTGGCCGCGCCCGAACTCGCCCTTGGAGAACTCGACTGGGATTCCCGCTTTTGCCATGCCGTTGCGGATCTGCCGGATGATCCACTCATCCTTGGTCGTCTGCAGGATGTGGTAGTCCTGGATATACGGAGAGTGCGGAGTCAGGTGCTGATAGCCACGGGCGTTGGCGTCGTCGAATGCGTCCTTGAAGAGGTAGAACTCGAGCTCGGTGGCTGCTCCGAAGCTATAGCCCATCTCCTTGGCGCGAGAGATCTGACGCTTCAGGATCTGGCGAGGCGAAACAGCGACCTCCTCCTCCGAATGCTCGCTGTAGAGGTCGCAGATAACCAGCGCGGTTCTGTCGAGCCACGGGATGACCCGGAGTGAGAGCAGGTCCGGGACCATGCGGAAATCTCCGTAGCCGGTCTCCCAATTGGCGTACTCGTATCCGGGCAGGGGTTCCATGTCCATGTCCACGGTCACGAGATAGAGACAGGCGTGCAGGCCCTCTTCGCCCAGGATGTCGTCTAGGAAGTAGTTGCCGGTAACCCGCTTTCCCATGAAGCGGCCCTGCATGTCGACGAACACGCACAGGACGGTATCGATGTCCCCTGAGTGAACCATCCCCTCCAAGTCATTCACGGCAAGAGTCTTAGACGGATCCAAACCCCACCCCTTCTTCAGAAACGACGCCGGTAATGGCACCGGCGGCTGATGCCCAGCAGCCTATGGGATGTGGTGCGAGCTTGCCAAGCGCAACCGCACCGGCGACAATCGGGTGGTCCGGAGCGAAATTTGCGCCAGCGTCGAGGGCGGTTCTGCGCGCCAGATAGAATCCCAATTCCGACCTCGGCGGAGCCGTGGGCAAGGCGCTGAGGAGTCGAGCGTACCTGGAGGTACGTGAGCGACAGAATAGAATCCCAATTCCAACCTCGGCGGAGCCGTGAAAACGCAGTTATCGGTGATGCAGGGCCGCTCGAATGCGCCGATAATTTCGCGACGGGCCAAAATGTGACGGTGCCGGTGGTGCCGCCAGCTATCCGGGGATGTGATTGAGACCGCTTATTGGAATTACCTGCTATGTCGACCACGCGCGTTGGGGAGTGTGGGAGACGCAAGCCGCCTTGTTGCCCTACGGCTATGTCGTCGCCGTACAGCGGGCGGGAGGCCGGGCGGTGCTGCTGCCGCCCTGTGACGACGCGGCCCCCGAGACGGTGTCCGCGCTCGACGGCATCATTTTTTCCGGTGGCCCCGACCTCGATCCCGCCCTCTATGGGGCCGAGCCTGAACCGGACATCATCGCCACCCCCACAGAGCGGGACTCCTCCGAGGTGGCGCTGATGAAGGCCGCTCTGGAGTCGAGGACGCCTCTGCTCGGAATCTGCCGCGGCATGCAGCTCCTGAACGTGGTGCTAGGAGGCGACCTCGATCAGGACCTGCCCGGCATCCTGCACCTTGAGCAACCCGGACAGCTCGCGCAGCACGATGTGACCATTGCCCCCGACTGCTCGCTGGGTCGGCTGCTGGGCGAGCGCGCCCCGGTGCACTCGCACCACCACCAGGGGCTCCGGCAGCTGGGGGCGGGGCTGACAGCGGTTGCCTGGGCCGAGGACGGGGTAGTCGAAGGCATCGAGGTTCATGAAGGCTCCGGCATCGGCGTCCTGTGGCATCCGGAGGTGTCGGAGGACCGGCGCCTGTTCGAGGCCTTGGTGGCGGACGCGAGGGCGTGGGCGACGGCGAAGACGACCGAAGGAGCGGGTTAATGGGGCGGTTGGAAGGAAAAGTGTGCGTGATAACGGGGGCCGCCGCCGGCATCGGGCGGGAGGCCGCCCTGTTGTTCTCGGCGGAAGGCGCCCGGCTGTGCATCGCCGACGTCGACGAAATTGTGGGGCAGGAGACCGCAGCCGAGTGCTCCGATGCCTTCTTCTTCAGCTCAGACGTCTCCGACGAGGACAGCGTGGTGGACATGTATCGAGCCACGGCGGAGCGCTTCGGCGGGATCGACATCCTCTACAACAACGCCGGCATCATGCCTGCGGGCGACGAATCGGTGCTCGCGACACCGCGGGAGATGTGGGCCAAGGTGCTCGACGTCAACGCCGCTGGTGTCTATCTGTGCTGCAAGCACGGTATTCCCTATCTGCTCGAGCGCGGGGGAGGCTCGGTCATCAACGTTGCCTCCTTTGTGGCGCTGATGGGCTCGGCTACCTCGCAGGTCGCGTACACGGCTTCCAAGGGAGCAGTGCTGGCGATGAGCCGGGAGATGGGAGTCGAGTTCGGCCGCCGCAACGTGCGGGTGAACGCACTGTGCCCAGGCCCGGTAGAGACGCCGCTGCTCACGCGTCTGTTCGAAGACGACCCCGGGGCTCGTGCTCGCCGCGAGGTGCACCTCCCCATGGGCCGTCTTGCGCGCGCTCGAGAGATCGCACAGGCCGCGCTGTTCCTTGCCTCTGACGAATCGTCCTATGTGACCGCATCGACCTTCTTGGTCGACGGGGGCCTATCGGCGGCTTACGTCACGCCCGAGGGTTGATGGCTCCCATCGCCCTCTGCATCCAGCAGCAGCCCAGCGCTCCTGTCGGCCGCCTGGGCCCCCTGCTGTCCGACGCCGGCTTCGAGGTGAGGGTGACGCCGGCCCCCGGCGGTCTCTCAGAGGGCGACCTCGAGCAGTGCTCGGGAGTCGTGGTCCTCGGAGGAGAGATGGGTTGCCACGACTCCGCCGAGTTCCCCTGGCTATTGGACGAGGTCGCCCTGATCCAGAGAGCGCACGAGCAGCAGATCCCGGTGCTCGGCATCTGCCTGGGGGGCCAACTCGTGGCGCAGGCACTCGGGGGCCGCGTTCTGGCGGGGGTCCGCCACGAGATCGGTTGGTTCGACGCCGAGGTGACCGTGGACGATCCGCTGCTGGGCCCGCCCGGCGAGGGCAAGCAGTTTCTGTGGCACTCGGACGCTTTCGAACCGCCGCCGGGGGCCGAGGCGCTGGTATCCGGACGAGTGCCGGGCCGGGCGCCGCTCGGCTTCCGCTGCGGAACCTCCTACGGGCTCCAGTTCCACCCCGAGGTGACCCCGGAGCTGGTGGCGGGATGGGTGGCAACCGGGGACGGCGAGCTAGCGGAGCTGGGCGTGGACGGCTGCGACCTCATTTCGGCGACCGCGCAGCACGACCGCCACTATCAGAGGCAGGCTCGGCGCATCGCGGAGGGATTCGCGGCCCTGACCGCCGCTCGCCACCGCTAAAGGAATCTTTTGAGCGCCTCTCGATACCGTTTCCGGCACTCTGACGCGCTCAAAACGCGCACGCCGATCGGCTGGGGCCGGGCGCGCTAATCCTCGCGGCCGAGGATGAACCACATGATCGCGCAGCCCACGACGAGCGTCGCGGCGAGCGCGATGAACGCCAGCCCTCCCTCCTCGCCAGCGTTGATGCCGCCCCCGGTGCAGGCGGGCAGAAGTAAGAGCAGCAGCGTCGCGAGGCGAAGCTTCATCATCAGGTCCCCCTCGCGGCGGCCAGAGCGCTCGCCTTGCGCTCGGCCCGGCTGAGCCCGAAGAGGTGTACGCCGAGTAGCAGGAAAGTCCCCAGCGTGATGGATCGGGCCGGCCCCAGCGGGTTGCCGAAATCGCGCTTCATGACCGTGATGACCGGCGTCCCCTTCTTGCCCTCCAACGGCTCCAGCCGAACCGCTCCGTAGAGCTCGCCCCCCTGCTCGAAGAACCTGAGTGAATCGGTGTTGGCCGCGGCGTGCGCGGCCGCACGGAAGCTATTGAAACTCCGTTCTTCGATCTCCCCGTCGAGATAGTCTATGGCGTCTGTGCCCAGCCCTGCCGCCTCA
>JBPCPZ010000054.1:0-4076 GCA_050998655.1 Actinomycetota bacterium | reverse complement strand
CGCGTACATGACCACGGTCTTGCCGTCGAGGCGGTGCTCGGCGCGGTAGGTGTTGTTCTTGTTCGACGGGGTGATCCAATCGGTGTCGACGAAGTTCGTGATGACCCTGACCTTCGTGGGGTTCTGTGTCTTGCGGACGACGTTTTGCCTCAGCTCCTCCGACAGGACGGTTACGGCGTCGGCGCGCTCGTAGCAGAAACGCTCGAGGGCAGAGGCGGCTTTGATCAGCCCCGGGTTCGTAAGCCGCCCGAGCTCGATCACCACATCGGGATAGACGTCGTGGATCGTGAACACGAACGGGCACGAGCTCCTCTTGGCGACCAGCCATCCGGCTGCCCCAAGGGTAAGCGGAGGCGATAGCGCAAGGACGCAGTCGAAGCGCCCGCCGAGCAGGGCCGCGGTCGTGGCCAGCGCGCTGAAGCCGAGGAAGCCCGCCGCCCTGCGCACGAGGTCCGCCTTGTCGCCGCCCGGAAAGGGATGCACCCGGACGATCCGCCCCCACGGCGTGTCCTCCGAGCGGACCAGCCGGCCGGCGTAAGCACCCTCGACCCGGTGCTCCTTGTAGAAGGGGAACGCGGTGACAACGTGTATCTCGTGGCCCCTGCGACCCAGTTCGTGCACTACGCGGGTGATGACCTCCCCGGTGGGGGCGAGGTCGGGCGCGAAGTGGGGAGCGATAACGCCGAGCTTCATAGAGTCGTCTCGAGACCGTGGCGATAGGCCTCCTGGAGGATGGAGGCGGAGCGGTCCCAGCCGAACTCGCTCGCCCGGTCGAGACCGGCTTTCCTGAATGTGTCTGCGAGCTCTGGGTTCTCGAGCATGTTCCTCATTGCCTCGGTCCAGTGCGAGGCGTTGTCCGGAGAGACGAGCATCCCCGACGTCCCCAGAACCTCGGGGACTGCGGTGGCGTCGGAGGCGATAACCGGGCACCCGCGCGCCATGGCTTCCAGCACGGGGGCGCCGAACCCCTCGAAGCGTGAGGGGAAGGTCAGCGCGGCGGCTTCCGAATAGAGGGCCGCGAGGTCATCGCTCGAGACATAGCCGAGACGTCTGACTGAGGCTTCCAGCCCCAGCTTGGCGATCTCGGCTTCGATCCGCTCACCCATGGCGCGCGCCACGCTCCACTCCATCCACGCCTTGGCACCGGTCAGGACGAGCAGCGCATCGGGGTGGGTCTCGCGCAGCCGGGCGAACGCCTCCAGCAGGACGAGGTGGTTCTTGTGCGGGTAACTTGCGGCCGGATAGAGAAAGAAGGGGCCGTCGAGCGAGTGGCGGCCCCGCACGTCTCCGGGGGTGACGACGGTGGCCCTCAGGGAGATCCCGTGCGGTACCACTCTGACAATGCTGGGGTCGATCGCGAGTCGCTCGATGACGCAGCGGCGTGAGAATTCACTGGGGGTGAGGACCAGGCGGGCGGCCTCCGCCGAGCGGGGAACCATCGCCCGCAGGTAGGAGAGCTTCGTGCGCGTGAAGTACTCGGGATAGAAGAGGTACTGGAGGTCGTGGATCGTGAGCAGCGGGCGCGCCCTGTGAACGAAGGGCACGATTCCGCCTGCATGGTGGACGAGGTCGATTCTGCGTTTACGGCACTGTGCGGCCAGCCATGTGTTCTCGCCGGCGATCCTGAAGGACTTCCATTGTCCGCTGATGGGGGCGTATGAGACCTTGAACGTCCTCTCGAGATCGGGGTGGGAGGAGGCGAGTTGCGGCAGGGCGAAGATCGTGTACTCCAGGTTCGAGGGATGCTCGGCGATACCCGACAGCAGCCTCGTCATGTAGGTCTCGGAGCCACCAACCACTCCGGGAAGCATCCACAGCAGGTTGATGCCGACGCGCTTGATCAGGCCACCTCCGCATAGGCGGAGGCCACCAGCTCGGCGGAGCGCTCCCAGGTGAACGAAGCGGCCCGAGCCCGGCCCAGGGGCTCGAGCCGGGCCCTAGTGGAGGGTTCGAGCGCCTGCTCGAGGCCCTCGGCAATGGAGGCGGCGTCGAGCGGATCGATCAGTACTCCCGCGCCTCCCACCAACTCTTCGGTGGAAGTGCCGCGCGAAGTCACGACCGCAGTGCCCTGGGACATGGCCTCGAGCACGGGGAAGCCGAAGCCCTCGAGCAGGCTCGGAAAGCAGAAGACCTCGGCCCCCGCGTAGAGGGGGCCGAGGTCCGAGGCGGGGACGAAGCCAAGCACCCTGACCCTGTCGCGCACTCTGTGGGCGATCCCGTCGAGGTCCTCGTTCCAGCCGCGCGGGCCCACGAGGACGAGGTCGAGGCCGAGGCCGAGGTCGAGTCGGACGAACGCGTCCAACAACCCGGCCAGGTTCTTTCTCGGCTCGATCGTCCCGGTCCACAGAACGTAGGGGCGATCGAGGTTGTAGGCCACACGCACACGCTGTACGTCGGCCCCGTCGGCAAGAGCCATCTCGACTCCCAACGGGACGACGCGCAACTTTGCCTCATCGAAGCCCGCCTCGGCGCAATCGCGCCTGGTGGCCTCCGACGAGCACAGCACGAGGTCCGCCTCCTGCATTGCCAGGACGAGCCCGCGGCGGAAGAAGGCCACTCCACGGCGCGTGAACATCTGCGGAAACCTCAGCCACGCAAGGTCGTGAATCGTGACCAACAGGGGGGCCGTGCGGGGAGGGATGGCCATGGTGGTGGCATGGATCACGTCCACTGCCCCCGTTGCTCGTTGGACCCGTGGCCGCCGCAGCCGGTGCCACGACTCGTAGAGGGCGACGCGAGGCAGGCTCAGGTGCTGCACCGGGATCGCGGGCAGCCACGGCTCCGGAGGGGGCCGGCGGTGCCGGGCCGCCACGCCGACCGGCTCGAGCCCGGCCCGGCTTGCCAGTGCCCGCGCCAGACCAAGGGCCGCGACCGCGGTTCCCCCGGGGACGCGGTGCCAAGATTGCTCCAGAGTGATCGCCGCCCGTAGGGCGGCTGGCGAGCCCACCGCGGGATTCTCGCACGGGCCTCGCCCGGCCCCCGGCATCCGATGCCCTGGGGATGTGGTTGTCTGGTCATTAGTGATCAATCAACCGCCCGTTCACCCGGGCACTCCTCGAGGTGTGGCCCAAGAACGACCGCATGGGACGTTTCCGGGCCAGAGATCGCCGGCTCTAACCGCCACGGCCTTAGCCGCCCTCGTCATCCTGTCGCTCCTCCTGGCCCCGGCCCCAGGCCACGCCTCTCGAACCGTGATCATCACCGGCGGCGGCTGGGGGCACGGGATCGGGATGTCACAGTACGGCGCCCTGGGACGCGCCCGCCTCGGCAAGAGCGCTCGCGAGATCCTGACTCACTACTACTCGGGAGTCTCGGTAGGAATTAGACGCATGCCTCACCGGATCCGCGTCGGCCTGCTCCAGCACCGGGGCTCGATCAAGTTCACGAGCTATGCCAGGAGACCGGGAGGAGGACGCGTCGAGCTGCGGCTGCGGGGGTCATCGGGGTCCTTCGCGGCCGGTCCGGCCGCTACCCACTGGCGCCTGGAGGCGAGCCCGGCGGGCGGAATGCGCATCTACAAGGACGGCAAACAGGTCGTACGCAGCGGCCGGACCGTGTTCGCTCGCAGCAGAGCCCTGGTGGTCGTGTTCAAGAAATTCGGGACCATCATCAGCGTTGCGGGCAAACCCTACGACTACGCGCTCGGGAGGCTCAAGGCCGGCTGGTACTCCTCGGACACATGCGCAGCCGGCAACTGCCTGAGGCTGGTCGCATCCCTGTCGATGCGCCACTATCTCTACGGTCTCGGCGAGGTGCCCTCTTCGTGGCCCACCCAGGCGCTGCGCACTCAGGCGATAGCTGGTCGCACCTACGCCTACCGCAAGGTCGTCACAGACGGCCAGGACCGCTATCCGTGCGACTGCGCGGTCTACGACTCGATCCTTGAGCAGGCCTACATTGGGGACGCCAAGCGCACCGGTTCGGGTGTCTGGTGGGACGAGTGGAAGGGAGCCGTCGATTCCACGAAGGCAACGATCGTTACCTACGGGGGCAAGCCGATACAGGCGCTCTACTCGTCCTCATCTGGAGGTCACACCGAGCATAACGAGAACGTCTGGGGCGGCACCGCCTACCCG
>JBPCPZ010000085.1:0-3393 GCA_050998655.1 Actinomycetota bacterium | reverse complement strand
GATCTAAACTTCTAGTGGGCGGACACGTTCAATATCGGCGATTACCCTCAGAGCTTGAGGGGGATCAACTTAGGGTTCGCAAGTTCTCCACCCCAGGTTTGGTACGAATCGTGGGGCTATAGAGCTGCTTTGTACGAGAAACCCGGAATAGTCGGTCTGCGCCGTTCAGAGAGGCGAAGTGGTTCTGAGCCGGCTCCCGCGTGTCGCTGCCGCCCCGGCCTCGGCCCCTGCCATCCTCTTCGGAGGAATCGGAGCCCCCGCCGGCCCCCAGTCGGGCGGTGACCATTGAGATGGTCACAACCACGATGAGCACGGCCACGATCAGGGAACCGATCATCTGCGCGGTGTGCGAGTACCTGCCCTTCGAATCCGCCAGGTCACGATCCCCTGAGGTAGTCGCCGGCGGAGCTCAGCCACGTGATCATGAACAGCGCCAACACGGTGAGTCCGATCACAAGAAGCGGCCCATACCATGCCACCACCTGACGACCACGACCTTGAACGCAAGCACCGCAACCAGTACCGAACCGGCGGTGGCGTGGAGAAGAGCGCGCGTTTCCTCATCCGAGTCGCCGTCCTCGAAGCCGAAGTAGGAGATACACATAAACGCTATGAGTAAGGTGATGACGCCGAGGTGGTGGCCACGTCACCGGCGATGGGGACGATCGTGTCTCCCACCGCCCGATGGGTCGAAGACGCCGGCCTCGCTGCCAAGAAGGGCAGGCGCACCTTTCCGTAGCCGACGGCCATGAGCAAGACCTGACAGATGGCCAGCGCCGCGACGACCGAGGCGAGGACGACCTTGACTTCCTCGACGTTGCCCCGGCTCAGCTGCTCAACGAAATCCTCCACCCGGCTCCCAGCAACAAGTTCCGCTAGGCCCCCATTCCCACGCCCTGCGCTCGCTGCAGGCTCTTGCCCTCTGACTGGAGGGCGGGGGCGACCATGACCTCGGCCTTCTGGAACTCCTTGAGATTGGCGTAGCCGCACGTGGCGAGGCTGGTCTTGAGGGCCCCGAACAGGTTCATGCGGCCGTCGTTCTCGCGGGCGGGGCCGGCAATGATCTCCTGCAGCGAGCCCAGGGTACGGGTTCTGACCCGGGCTCCACGCGGCAGCGTCGGGTGGAAGGTGGCCATGCCCCAGTGCCACCCCTTGCCGGGAGCCTCGGACGCCTGGGCCAGCGGAGAGCCGATCATCACCGCGTCGGCACCGCAGGCGATCGCCTTGGCGACGTCGCCTCCGGTCCTCATGCCACCATCGGCGATGACATGGCAGTAGCGACCGGTCTCCTCGAGATGACGGATGCGGGCACCGGCAGCATCGGCGATGGCGGTGGCCTGGGGAACGCCGATGCCGAGCACTCCGCGCGTGGTGCAGGCCGCCCCCGGACCCACTCCGACGAGCACACCCACAGCCCCGGTCCGCATGAGGTGAAGCGCCGTCGAGTAGGACGCGCAACCACCCACTATTACGGGGAGATCGTAGGTCGAGACGAACCGCTTGAGGTTCAGCGGCTCCGTGTTCTCCGAGACATGCTCTGCAGAGACCACGGTGCCTTGGATAACGAGAATGTCGAGCTCGGCCTCGAGGGCGATCTTGTGGTAGCGCTCGACTCTCTGAGGGGTCAGGGACGCGGCCATGATGCAGCCCGTCTCCTTGACCTCTCGTATGCGCTTGAAGATGAGCTCCTCTTTGACCGGCTCCTGGTAGAGCTCTTGCATGCGTCTGGTGGCGACGGCGTCGTCGAGCTCGGCTATCTCCGCAAGCACCGAGTCGGCGTCCTCGTAGCGAGTCTGAAGGCCCTCTAGGTTGAGGACGGCAAGACCTCCAAGGCGGCCGATCTCGATCGCCGTGGCCACCGAGACGACCCCGTCCATGGCTGAGGCGAGCAGGGGGAGCTCGAAGCGCCACGCATCGATCTCCCACGAGACGTCGACGTCGTCGGGGTCGCGCGTCCGCCGGGAGGGAACTATGGCGATGTCGTCGAACCCGTAGGCCCTGCGTCCGGACTTGCCGATACCGATGTCTATTTCCACGTCACGTCTCCCTTGGTTGTGGTGCCTCTCATTGATCCCTGTCCGAGCGCAGCAAACGGCCCGCGAGGGCATCCTCGAGCAGCTTCACGTCGGCGTCCACCATGAGCTCGACGAGCTGGGGAAAGCTCGTTTTCGGCTCCCATCCTAAGATCCGCTTGGCCTTGGCCGAGTTTCCCCTGAGGAAGTCGACCTCGGCGGGCCGATAGTAGCTAGGATCGACCTTGACGTAACTCTCCCAGTCCAGCCCCACGCGCGCGAAAGCGAGCCGCGCGAATTCTCTGATCGAGTGTGACTCGCCGGTTGAGATCACAAAGTCGTCGGGCTCGTCGTGCTGCAGCATCATCCACATTGCCTCGACATACTCGGGGGCATACCCCCAGTCCCGGCAGGCATCGAGATTTCCGAGGTAGAGCTCGTCCTGCAAGCCGGCCTGGATACGGGCGACGGCACGGGTGATCTTGCGAGTCACGAACGTCTCTCCACGGCGCGGGCTCTCGTGGTTCATGAGGATGCCGTTGGTGGCGAAGATCCCATAGGACTCCCGATAGTTGACGGTCGTCCAGTAGGCAAACATCTTCGCGACTCCATACGGGCTCCGGGGGTGGAAGGGCGTGTCCTCGTCCTGCGGTGGCGGACTCGAGCCGAACATCTCAGACGACGACGCTTGATAGAAGCGGGCGTTGCTGCCTGCCGCCTGCACCGCCTCGAGGATCCGGACCGTGCCCATCCCGGTGACGTCGGCCGTGTACTCGGGAATATCGAAGCTCACCTTGACGTGGCTCTGAGCCCCCAGGTTGTAGATCTCGTCCGGCTCGAGGTCCCGTATCAGGTGATTGAGCGAGCCCGAGTCGGTGAGGTCCCCGTAGTGCATGAGAAAGCGCACTCCCGCCTCGTGCGGGTCCCGGTAGATCCCGTCGAGTCGGTGGGTGTTGAAGGTCGATGCCCGCCGCAGCAAGCCGTGGACCTCGTAGCCCTTTTTCATCAGCAGCTCGGCGAGATAGGACCCGTCCTGGCCGCTGACCCCTGTGATGAGTGCCTTCTTCATTCGGCTCAGGATAAGGGGGGGAGCCCCCCTGAAACCGTTTCTGGCCGCCATTTCATGCCACGGGCCGTATTTGTGCCTGCAACCACCTGGGAGGTTGCGGGTCCAGGTTCGCCGAGCCGGATTCGGTTCTCCCTCAGGGGGCGAGCTTGGCGGTCACGGCCCCGGAGGTCCCCGCTCGGCATCCGGGTTCGGAGGTGTGAGCTTGCCTTTTTTGCGATCTGCTGCGGTCTTGTTCTGATGGCACCCGTAGCAGCGCCACTTGAGATTGGTGGTCGAAGCAAAGCCTCCGGCGACATGAGGCGCGCTATGGTC
>JBPCPZ010000016.1:0-16905 GCA_050998655.1 Actinomycetota bacterium | reverse complement strand
ACCCACCAGATGACGATGTCCGCGTCGGCCCTGAACCCGCCCGTCGCGTAAATCCCGCGCGTCTCCACTCTGTCTGCGTACGCCTCGAGGAGATCGGAAACCTCTTTGCTCACCACGTCGCGTTCCGCTGAGGGCAGCGATTCGGGCAGAGCGGTGAAAACCGGGTAGGAGGCATAGATTGTCTCGGGGCTCATGGTATGAGCTTATCCGGAACATCGCGAGACGACGACGAGGGAGCGGACTGTGAGTGAGGACTACGACGTGATCGTGATCGGCATGGGGGTCGGTGGTGAAGAGGTGGCGACCCGGACCGCAGACGGGGGTCTGAAGGTGCTGTGCATCGAAAAAAAACTGGTTGGAGGCGAGTGTCCCTACTGGGGCTGTATTCCTTCCAAAGTCATGGTCCGGGCGGGCACCAGCCTGGCCGAGGCGGCGCGCGCGGTGGGCCTTGCGGGCGAGGGAAGAATCTCCCCGAAGTGGGCGCCGGTCGCCGGACGTGTACGTGAGTTCACGGCAGGCTGGGATGACAAGGCGGCGGTCGAGCGCCATGAGGAGCAGGGAGCTACCGTGCTACACGGAGAAGCACGCATCCTCTCCCCCAAAGAGGTGGAAGTCGGCGATCGGCGCTACTCGGCGGGGCGAGGGATCGTGGTGGCGACGGGCGGGGAACCGGTCGCTCCTCCCATCGACGGCCTCACAGACATCGACTTCTGGACCAATCGCGATGCGATCGAGGCGAAATCTGTGCCGGCTTCGCTCATCGTGCTGGGAGCCGGGCCCATTGGGCTCGAGCTGGCGCAGGTCTACGCTCGTTTCGGGGCCGATGTGACCATTGTCGAGGTCGCAGACCACGCCCTGCCGGCCGAAGAGCCGGAGAACGGCGCCGCGATCGAAGAGATGCTTGCTTACGACGGCATCAGCTTGAGAACCGGCGCAAAGGCGGAGAAGGCCGCCTCCTCGAGCGCCGGGGTCGCCGTCCATCTGGCCGGCGGCGACGTGCTGGAGGCAGAGCGCCTGCTCGTCGCTACCGGGCGGCGCCACAACCTCTCCAAGATCGGACTCGAGAGCGTAGGCCTCGACCCGGAGGCTCCATCGATCGAGGTCGACGAGCACCTCAGGGCTGCGGACGGCGTGTGGGCCGTGGGGGATGTGACCGGCAAGGGTGAGTTCACACATGTCGCCGTCTACCAGGGCCGCATCGCGGCGGCCGACCTGCTCGGCCACGAGCACGCTCCGGCCGATTACTCGGCCGTCCCGCGCGTCACTTTCACCGATCCCGAGGTCGCCAGCGTGGGGTTGTCCGAGAAGCAGGCGAGAGATGCGGGCCTCGACGTGTTAGTAGGCGTGGCCGAGACATCGGCTTCGGCGCGCGGCTACATCCACGGTCCGGGGGCCGAGCACGGCGTCTACAAACTGGTGGCCGACGCACGAACCGGGGTCCTAGTGGGAGGTTCGGTGATGGGTCCCGCCGCCGGGGAGGTCGTCGGCACCCTGGTGCTGGCCGTCAAGGAGAAGATTCCCGTCGCACGGCTCCGGGAGCTGATCTACCCCTATCCGACCTTCGTGCGTGGTCTCGAGGACGCCCTCAAAGAGTTGGGATGAGGGCGCCCCGGTGCTCCACCGCCCTTCCCGGGCCGGCCTTGGCGCTCATGGTTCCAAGGAATTCAGAGGTGCTCGAGCACGCGGGCTGCGGCTTCCTGACCCTGACGAATGCAGTCGGGTAGCCCCGAGCCGCGGTAGCCGGCGCCGGCCAGCGCCAGTCCGGGGTGGGCTTCGAGGGCGTGTTCGGCCGCGGCCACGCGCTCTAGGTGGCCCACGGCGTACTGAGGCAGCCCGCGCACCCAGTGGGTGACCTTCCATCGCAAGGGCAGGGCGTCGAGGCCGACGGCGGCGCTGAGGTCTGCGGCCAGCCGCCTAGCGAGCTCGTCGTCCGGCGCCTGAAGGGCGGGATCCGCCCCCGACCTCCCGGCGAAGCAGCGCATGACGAGCGAGCCGTCTGCGGGAGCCGTGTCGGGCCACTTGTGCGAGGTCCATGAGCACACCGCGAGCGTGGCCCGGGCGGCCCGGGACACGAGAATGCCGCTGGTGCCCTCCGGGGGGGTCCAGGAGCCTCGTGGGTAGACGAGCGTGACCGAGGCCACGCTCGCATATCGGATGGTCGCCAGCAGGGTCGCCGCCCGCGGACTGAGCCCGGCGAGGATGGCGGCCGCGGCGAAAGCGGGAACCGCAAGGATCACCCCCGGAGCTTCAAGCGTAGAGCCGGACTCCAGCACCAGCTCGAAGCCTTTACTCGAGCTCTGAATGCTGACGACGCGCGCGCCGGTCCGCACTTCTGCTCTTTTTCCGAGGATGGTTGCGAGTCGTTCCACGAGCCTGTCCATCCCACCCCGGACCGCAAGGAAAGGCGGCGTCCCGGCGGAATCCTGATCTCGGAGGCTTGCGATGAGGCTGCGGTCACGACGCGCGAGGGAGTCGATGACCGGGGTGGCGGCGGCAAGGCTGAGGGACTCTGCCCCTCCCGCCCTTGTGCCGGCCAGCAAAGGATCAACCAGGTTCTCGAGGACCTCAGGGCCGAAGCGGTGAGCGACGAATGTGCCCAGGGAGAGATCCGGACCCGAAATCGGGCGGGAATTGAAGAGGTCGGTGCATGCCCGCAGCGCTCCGCGCCCGGACAGCAGTCCTGAACGCCACGCCCTAAAGGGAGAGGAGGGGATCCCGTGGGGGAAGCCTGCGGGGAGCCGCGCCAGCTTCGTCCCGGTCCAAACGAGTGCTCCGAAACGGGCCGGAGGCACGAGGTCGGCGCCCAGTCCCAGCTCCAGGCACAGAGACACGGCCGCCGGCTCCCGATCCAGAAAGGAGTCTGGGCCCGCTTCCACCATCAGGCCCCCGTGCCTTTCGGTCAGCACCTTGCCGCCGAGGCGGTCACCGCTCTCCAGCACGACGATCTCGGCACCGCTCTCGGCAAGACGGTGGGCCGCCGCGAGACCGGTGATGCCGCCGCCGACCACGGCGACGCGACTCACGCCGAGCGGAGCTGCCGGGCCACGATCGCGGCCACCACGTCGAGGAACTCGGGGTCAGAGTTCGGCGCACGGGTGCGAGCAAAAGCAAGGCCGAGTTTTGAGGCCGCCGCCTTCGCCTCGATGTCGAGGTCGTAGAGGACTTCGAGATGGTCGGCGACGAAGCCACAGGGGCACACAACGACGCCCCCAGCTCCCTCTTCGGCAAGCTTGCTCATTACGTCGAGGATGTCGGGACCGAGCCAACGCTGCCCGGTGCGGCCGGCGCTCTGCCAACCCACCTTCCAGCGCTCCAACCCCACCTCGGCGGCCACCGCGACGGCCGTCGAGGCGAGCTGCTCGGGATAAGGGTCGCCTCTTTCGAGGATGCGCTCGGGCAGGCTGTGCGCTGAGAACACGACAGTGGCAGCCTCCCTACCAGGACGGGGCAGTGAGGCCAGCGCCTCCTGCACGCGGGCCCCCAGCCAGGCTATGTAGCCGGGCTCGAGGTGCCAGCTGGGTATGACCGTCAACGAGCCCTCCCACCCCACCCTCCCGGCCGCCGCGCGCGCCCTCGACTCGTAATCGGCCACGCTCATGGTCGAGAAGTGGGGGGCGAGCACCAGTCCCACGGCGTCGCCCACTCCGTCGGCCGCCATGTTTGCGATCGCGTCGGAGATGAAGGGGGCCGCGTGCTTTTGCCCGAGGTATGCACGGACTCCCACTCGCTCCTCGATCCCTCGCGCCTGCGCCGTGGTGATCTCCAACAGCGGCGAGCGCCCGCCGATGGCTGCGTAACGAGACTTGAGCTCGTCGAGCAGGTCGGCCGGGGGAGGCTTGCCTCCCCGAATATCGGTGTAATAAGCCTCTACCTCTTCGGGACCCTTAGGAGTTCCGTAGGCCATAACGAGCATGCCGCATGGCTCAGGCATCCGGCTCCCAGTCGTGAACGAGGTCCACCAAGCGGCGGAGCAGGTCGGGGTCGGTCGCGGGAAGGACCCCGTGTCCCAAATTGAAGATGTGGCCCCTGCCCCCGCCGAACTGGAGCACTTCCAGCGCCTTGCTCCTGAGCACCTCCCACGGTGCGAGACAAGCGGCCGGGTCGAGGTTTCCCTGGACCACCGCCGAGGGGCCCACGCGTCGGCGGGCCGAGTCGAGGGGGGTTCTCCAGTCTACGCCGATGACCTCGGCCGAGGTCTCGGCCAAGAGCCCGAACAGCTCTCCGGTGGCGACTCCGAAGTAGATGCGAGGAACGCCGAGATGCTCGAGGCCCTTGAATACCTTGAGGACGTAGGGAAGCGCATAGGCGGAGTAGTCGGCCGGGGCAAGGGCGCCGGCCCAGCTATCGAACAGCTGCACGGCGTCGGCTCCAGCTCGCACCTGCGCCGAGAGGTAGGCGAGCGTGGAGTCCGCCAGGTTCTCCATGAGCGCCTCCCACAGAGCGGGCTCCGAGAGCATCAGCGCCTTGGTACGGGAGTGGTCCTTCGATGGTCCTCCCTCGACGAGGTAGCAGGCAAGGGTGAACGGCGCCCCGGCGAAGCCGATGAGGGGGCGATCCAGCTCGGCCGCCAGCAGCCGCACGGTTTCCAAGACGAATGGAACATCTGACTCCGGCTCCAGCGGGCGGAGCTGTTTCAGGTCGCGTGCAGAGCGGATCGGTTCCTCGAGCACCGGCCCCACACCGGGCACGATGTCGAGCTCTACTCCGGCAGCGGCAAGGGGGACCATGATGTCCGAGAACAGAATCGCGGCGTCCACATCCAACCGTCTTACGGGTTGCAGCGTGACCTCGGCGGCGAGCTCTGGCGTGCGACACAGCTGAAGAATCGAATGGCTTTCTTTGAGCGCGCGGTACTCGGGCAGGCTGCGACCGGCCTGTCGCATGAACCACACCGGAACCCGATCGGTAGGCTCGTTTCGACAGGCGGCAAGAAAGCTTGTCCTCATCGATCCATCCTATGGAGCTTTCGAGTCGAGCTTCTCGCTCGTGGAGGAGTGTAGGGTTTCCGGCACCAGTTCAAGCTGGGGCCCGGGCGGACTTCCTGACGTCCGGGCGACTCCTGATCGAGGAGACCACTGATTCAGGGGCCATCTCCGGCGAGGTTCGATGCCCTTGTGCTCTCCGGGGGCCGGGGCAGGCGTCTCGGCGGTGTTGATAAGGGGAGTCTGGAGGTCGGTGGCAAACGCCTGATCGACCGGGTTCTCGGCGCGCTGGCAGTAGCCCGGCGAATTGTCGTGGTGGGCCCGCCGCTGAAGGTATCGACTGAGGTCCTGTGGACGAGCGAAGAGCCTGCGGATGGCGGGCCCGTCGCGGGCCTGGCGGCGGGACTGACTCTTGTTGAGGAAGGGATAGTGGTTGTAGTGGCGGTCGACATGCCGTTCGTGACCCAGAGCTTGGTGACCCGGCTGGTCGCAGCGACGGTCGAGGTTGACGGGGCGATCCTGCGCAACGGCGGAGACCAGTACCTCTGCGGGGCCTACACCGTTGAGGCCTTGCGCGCTAGGCTCCGGAGCCTGAAGGCCATACGGGGTGCGTCGATGCGCCGGCTGCTCGAAGGTCTGAGGCTCGAGAGGATCAAAGACCCGGCCGCGAGCTGGGACTGCGATACCTGGGAACAGGTCGAGGGAGCCCGGTCGCAGGAAGGTGGTTGAGATGCCCGAACACTGGGTGCGAGCAGTGTGCCGTGAGCTGGGACTCGCCGGGGATTTCGATGTCGATCAGCAACTCGATGTCGCCCGCGTCGTGGCGCACAAGGTGGAGCGCCGGGCCGCGCCGGTGACCACCTTTCTGATCGGCGTCGCCGCGGGGCGGCTGGGGGGAGACCATGACGCTATCAGGGATGCGTCGCAGAAGATCATGGCTCTGGCGCGCGAGTGGGAGCCGCCCGCGGCCTGACTTGCTCATCAGTGAGGCCCAGGGCTGTGAGCTCGAGGCGAGCCAGGTCCTGGTAGATGCCTGCGGCGAGGTCGCCGGCCGGGTCCTTGGAAACCTGCCGAAGCTCATGAAGGGGTCGCGTTACCGCAGCCCTGAGCGCGAACAGCTCGAGGTCGTCGGCATCGAGTCGGATGTGGTGGGCGGCGGTGGTTTCCCGGATCCAGGACAACCGTCCCGGCAGGTACCTCAGGATGACGAAGGCGATCGGGATGAACGCCAGCGAGGTTCCGAGCCACAACGCCAGCTCCGCGATGACCTCCTGTTGCGCAGCCCCGGCCCCCTGTAGGGCGCGGCCGACTCCAGATAGGGCGCCGAAAGGCCCCTCGAGAGCATCGCCCACCACAGGCAGATCGGAGATCCCGCTGCCGGCCTCATCCGCGCTGCGGGAGAGGTCTTGTCCGGCGGATTCCACCGCCCTTCCCGGGCCCGCCAAGGCCGCGACGAGATCGTGCACTCGGGTCCCGATCCAGACCCAGACTCCTACCCATGACAGCGTGAGGAGGTCGCGCAGGATCTGAGCGTTGCGCATCCGCGGAGTCTGAGCGTAGATCTTCATGTCTGAGAGCCTAAGTCGGTTCAAGATGGCTTCGGCGACCCGCTCGCCGGGTACTCCTCCTCGCCTAGAGCGCCGCCGGGTACGAGACCGGGGCTCGAGCGGGCGACGCGCGATCGACCACTCGCGGTCGCGGGGCACGATCTGGAAAGATGGCTCCATGTCCAGGCTCTTCGGTACCGACGGCGTGCGCGGGGTGGCCAACCGCGACCTCACCCCCGACCTCGTACTCACGTTGGGACGTGCTGCGGGACTCGTGCTGGCCGCGGACGGTGGCGAGATAGTGGTCGGACGCGATACACGCCTCAGCGGACCGATGCTGGAAGGTGCGCTCTGCGCGGGCCTCTGCTCGGCGGGTGTCGGGGTCGCGCTCGCCGGGGTCATCCCCACGCCGGCGGTTGCGTTTCTCACCGTCGACCGGGCCGCCCGGGCGGGCGCCATGATCTCCGCCTCGCACAACCCGGTCCCCGACAACGGCGTCAAGTTTTTCTCCGCCGAGGGCGTCAAGACGTCCACTGAGACAGAGGATGCGATCGAGCAGGCCATGCAGGCGCTCGTCCAAGAGTTGCCGGCAGGCGAGAGCCTTGGTCGTATCGTGCAGCTCGAGGACGCTGCCTCCTGCTATGTCGAGCACCTACTCGAGAGCACCGGGGCAGATCTCGGGGGTCTCAAGCTCGTCCTCGATTGCGCCTTCGGCGCAGCTCACGCGGTTGGGCCCCAGGCTTTTCGGTCGGCGGGGGCAGAGGTCGTTGCGATCAACGACGAACCCGATGGTTCCCGCATCAATGTCGACTGCGGCTCGACCTCGCTCAAGGGCGTTGCCCGGCGGGTGGTGGAGGAGAAGGCCGACTTGGGGCTCGCGTTCGACGGTGACGCGGACCGGGTGCTGGCGGTCGACGAGCACGGAGACGAGGTCGACGGTGACCGCATCCTGGGCCTGACTGCGCTGAGGCTCAAGGATCAGGGCGCGTTGAGGGGCAATGTGGTGGTGGTTACGGTCATGTCCAACCTGGGGCTCATCAAAGCACTCGAGGCGCGGGGGGTCGAGGTACGCACGGCCCCCGTGGGCGACAAGTTCGTCGCCGAGGCCATGCGGGAAACGGGCGCAGTCCTGGGCGGGGAGCAGTCGGGCCACATCATCTTTTCCCATCACGCCACCACCGGCGACGGAGTGCTGGCCGGGCTTCAGGTGGCGTGCAGCCTCAAGGGTTTCGGTGAGCCGATGTCCCGGCTCACCCACTTCTTCGAGCCTTACCCTCAGGTGCTGATCAGTGTGCCGGTGTCGGACCGAGGTGGCCTCGATGGAGCCCGGGCCCTGTGGGATGAGGTCGAGGCGGTCGAGAAGCGCCTGGGCCAGGAGGGCAGGGTGCTGCTGCGCGCGTCGGGCACCGAGCCGGTGGTCAGAGTGATGGTGGAGGCGACCGAGGAGGACGACGCACAGCGCGCCGCCGAGACCCTCGCCGAGGCGATCAAGAAAGCCCTCGGCTGAGGCTGTGCTTAGAGTTGAGCGCCTCTCGGTGCCTTTAGGGACTCCCGCGGCCCTCAAAAGCCCAAGTCCGGCTCTTCGGCCGCCCCCTCGCGGGTGCGGCTGGCCCCAAGAGTGGGTAATCTGGGCCAAGAGAGAGGGAATTGTTCGGAGCTAGCGCCAGGGCTCGTCGTGGAGGGGGCGAGTCGACGAGGTGGGGGATCTCGGAGGTGTCGGCCCGGGTATCGGTGCAGGCGCCACTCGGCGGGTGACCCTCGGCCGGCCACGGTCGTGACGGTGCCGACAAACCCCGGGAGCGATCTCGGGTCACAAACCGGCAGCGGTGTGGCTCTCTCGACCGGATCTTGCGCGCTCAACGCGCGCGCTAGAGGGGGGGAAGAGATCATGTGCGGAATCGTCGGGTTTACGGGCCGTACCCAGGCCCTGCCCATCCTTTTGGACGGCATGCGTCGGCTCGAGTACCGCGGCTACGACTCGGCCGGCGTCGCAGTGATGTCCGGCGACGGCATCGAAGTGGCCCGCAAGGCCGGGCCCCTCGATGCGTTGCTCCAAGAGTTGGAGGGCCAAACTATCTCGGGCACAACAGGGATTGGGCACACACGATGGGCAACTCACGGCGCGCCCACGGATTCGAATGCTCATCCTCACTGCGACTGTTCCGGGAGCATCGCGGTCGTCCACAACGGAATCATCGAGAACCACGACCCCCTCAGAAAACAGCTCGAGCGACAGGGTCACCGCTTTGGCTCAGAGACCGACACTGAGGTGGTTGCTCATCTGCTCGAAGCGATCATTGCGGAACGATCCTGCACGCTGAGAGAAGCCGCGCTCGCCGCCGTCCCTCAATTGGAGGGCGCGTTCGCGCTGGTGTGCGTTTCGAGCGCAGACCCCGGAGTGATCGTAGCCGTGCGCCAGGATCCGCCCATAATCGTCGGATCGACCGTCGAGGCCGGGTTCGTTGCTTCAGGTATTCCGGCCCTGCTCCCCTACACGAGGGAAGTCATGCCTCTGGACAACCACCAGGTGGCAGAGATCCGCCCGGGGCAGGTGCGCGCGTTCTCTTTCTCCGGCCAGGAAGTCTCGATCGAGAAAGTCACGGTCGAGTGGGATGAGGCCGCGGCCGAACGTGGCGGCTTCGAGGATTTCATGCTCAAAGAGATATTCGAGCAGCCGGACGCAGCTCGCGACACCATGCGTTCTCGCGTCGACGAGTCGGGCCGCGTCGCCCTCGACGAGGTGCATTGGTCGGACGAGGCGCTGCGTCGCATCGCTAAGGTCGGAGTGGTGACGTGTGGCACCCCGTTTCATTCCGGGATGGTTGCAAAGCATGCAATCGAGCACTGGACACGCCTCCCGGTCGAGCTCGACCTTGCCTCCGAGTTCCGATATCGCGATGCTGTCCTCGACGACCGTTCCTTGGTTGTGGCGATTGCTCAGTCCGGCGAAACTGCAGACACGCTTGCGGCGCTGCGATTCGCCAAAGAGATGGGCGCCAGCGTCGTCGCAGTGACGAACGTCGTGGGTTCCTCGATCACCAGAGAAGCCGACGCAGTCCTGTTCACACACGCGGGACCCGAAATCGGCGTGGCCGCACCGAAGACCTTCACCTGTCAATTGATCGCGCTCAATTTGCTGGCCTTGTATCTGGCCCAAGCGCGCGCGTCGATGCCTGCGGACAAGCTGGCGAAGACGATCGAGGCGATGCGAGCGCTTCCCGATCAGACTGCAGAGACTCTGCTTCTTCAGGATGACGTTCATCGAGCCGCCAAGCGCTACGCGATGGCCACCGACATTCGGTTTAGCGGACGAGGAGTCGGGGTTGCAGTTGCTTTGGAGGGGGCCCTGAAGCTCAAGGAGATCAGCTATCTCCACGCGGAGGGCTATGCCGCGGGTCAGCTCAAGCACGGCGCGATTGCTCTCATCGAGCAAGGGGTGCCCGTGGTCGGAATAGTGACGGGCCAAGCCCTCTACGAAAAGATGCTCGCGAACATCGCAGAAGTGAGGGCGCGCGGCGCGGAGACGATCCTGGTTGCGCGACGCGGAGACGAGCGCGCGCGAGCGGTCGCGAACGAGCTCTTCGAGGTCCCCACAACCAAGCCTCTCTTGAGCCCCGTGCTCGACTCGATCCCACTACAGATGTTCGCCTACTTTGTCGCCAAAGAGAGGGGCTTGTCTCCCGACAAGCCTCGCAATCTCGCCAAGAGCGTGACGGTGGAGTAGCTTTGTTTCATCCCTCATCCATCACTTCGCGAATCAACTCGTGAGGGCAACGAAGGGAGGCCCGGAATGGGATTCATGGACAAGGTCAAGACCGCCGCTCAGGAGGTGACGGTCGAAGCCAAGAAGCTGGGCGCCCAGGCCCAGGGCGCGCTGTCGGAGGCGCAGCTCAAGCGCCGGATGGACGACTGCGCCAAGCAGCTCGGCTACCTGTATCACCAAGAGCGCGCCCGAGGGGCCGCTCCCGGCGAGGAGGCCGATCGTCTGGTGCAAGAGATCTCCGGGCTCCAGGCGCAGATCGCCCAGGCCGCCGCCGAGACCAAGATCAAGCAGGCGACGGCCCAGGCTCAGGCGCCCCCGCCGTCATCGTCACCGCCATCGACCTCGACGCCCCAGCCGCCCCCACCGCCACCACAGGGAGCGCCCTGAGGGCCCTCGTCACTCCTGAGGAGATGCGAGCCGCAGACGAGGCCGCGATCTCCTCGGGAACGCCGGCCCTCGTCCTGATGGAGAGGGCCGGCCGCTCCGTGGCGCGTGCGGCGCAGCGCGTGTCCGGTGGCTCCTACGGGCGCAGAGCAGTGGTGGTGTGCGGCAAGGGGAGCAACGGCGGCGATGGATTTGTGGCCGCCCGTTATCTTCAGCGCGCCGGCATGTCGGTGTCGTGTGCCCTCTCCGGAGCAGAGGAAGTACAGGGCGCCACGCGTCACCACCTCGAGTTGATAGAGGGCCAGGGCATGGCGCTCCGTCCGTTCACGGATCACCGTCTCGAGGGATGCGACGTGATTGTCGACGCGCTCTTCGGGACCGGCTTCAGGGGGCGGGCCGAGGGTGAGGCGGCAAGCGTGATCGAGGCGATCAACGCGGCCCCCGCCCCCGTGGTGTCCGTCGACGTTCCCTCCGGGGTAAACGGCTCCACCGGCGTCGCCGAGGGCCCATCGGTGCTGGCCTCTGTGACCGTGGCCATGGGGGCCGAGAAACTGGGAACGGCAAGCTCTGCGGGGGCGGTGCGCGCGGGAAGGGTCGAGATCGCAGACATCGGAATCCCCGTCACCCGCGCTTCGGCCTTCATGCTGGAAGCCTCGGATGCGGCCTCTGCCCTCCCCAGCCGGGAGCCTGATTCGCACAAGCGCAGTGGAGGGTCGGTCGCAATTCTGGCGGGGTCGAACGACATCACCGGCGCAGCCGTGCTCACCGCGCGCGGCGCAACGCGAATGGGTGCGGGCTACGTCACCGTCGGCTGCACCAGCGCGGTGAAGCATGCCCTCGCAACCTCATGCCCGGAGGTGCTGACGGCGAGCGTCACAGATGGAGACGTTCTCGGCCCCCACGCCCTCGATTCCCTCGCGGAGGTCCTCGAGCGAGCCGACGCGGTGGCGCTCGGCCCCGGTCTTGGACGGGGCCTCCCCCAACAGGAACTCGTCGCACGGGTTCTCGCGGAGGTGGAGATGCCGGTAGTCGCCGACGCCGATGCGCTCAATGCAGTGGCCGAGGACTCCTCCGCGCTGAAGCGACGCGCGGCCCCCACGATCATCACGCCGCATCCGGCAGAGCTTGCTCGGCTTCTCGATTCCAGCGTTTCGGAGGTCTCTTCGGACAGGATGGGGGCAGCGCGCGCCGCAGCCGGCGAACTCTCTGCGGTGGTGGTCCTGAAGGGCTTTCGCACGGTTGTGGCTCACCCCTCCGGAAGAGCCGTGGTCAACCCCACCGGGGGGCCCGAGCTTGCCACCGCCGGCACAGGCGACGTCCTTACCGGAGCCACGGCCGCCCTGGCCGGGGCAGGCCTCGACGACATGAGCGCCGCATGGGCGGCGTGCTTCGTGCACGGGCTCGCCGGCAGCGTGGCTGCCTCTCGTCTCAGTCCGTCCGGGGTTCTGGCCTGGGACGTGGCGGAGTCGCTGCCGGAGGCGACGCGGCTGCTGCAAACATCGGCGTCGGCCTCGTGACCGGGCTCAGCAAGGACGAGATCGAGCGGCGCGGGCACCCGGTGTGGGCGGAGGTCGATCTGGCTGCGATACGCCACAACGTTTCGATCATGCGCTTGTTGGCGCCCTCGTCCGAGGTCATGGGCGTGGTCAAGGGCTATGCCTACGGCCACGGCAACCCAGCGTCCGCACGGGCCATGCTCGAGGGAGGAGCCACCCGCCTGGGCGTGGCGAGGGTGGCCGAAGCGCTTCATCTCAGAGAGGCGGGGATTCGCGCCCCCATCCATCTCTTCACCGAGCCTCCGCCGCAGTCGGTCGCCGCGTTACTGGATCACGAGATCACTCCGACCGTCTACACGCAGACCTTCGCGGCAGGCCTTGCGGAGGCGGCATCGCAGCGGGGCATGAGGGTCGGCGTGCATCTCAAACTTGACACCGGCATGAACCGCGTGGGAGTGCCGCTGGACGCTGTCGACGACCTGCTCCGCACACTCCGGCGGCTCGACGGTCTGTGGGTCGAGGGCCTGTGGAGCCACTTTGCAACCGCCGACGTTGTCGGTCATCCGTTCGTCAAGGAGCAGCTCGAGCGCTTCTGGGGGCTGGTCGAGCGGCTCCAGAAGTCCGGCATGGACCCGCCCATCAAGCACATCGCCAACTCGGCCGCCACGATGTCGATGCCGGAGAGCCATCTCGACCTCGTGCGATGTGGAGTCGCCTGTTACGGGCTGTGGCCCTCGCCTGACTTCCGGGGAACGGCCGAGCTTCGCCCGGCGCTCTCGCTGAAGGCGCGCGTCGGTCTGGTCAAGCTGGTGCAGGCGGGAGAAGCGCTCTCCTATGGGCTTGCTTACGGCTTGAAGGAGGCCAGCCGTGTGGTCACGGTCCCGGCCGGCTACGCCGATGGGTACGACCGTGGCTTCTCCGCAACGGCCGACGTTCTGCTCCGAGGGAAGCGTTTCAGAGTGTCGGGCGCGGTCTGCATGGACCAGTTCATGGTCGACGTGGGCTCTGCCGAGGTCGAGCCCGGAGACGTCGCCACTCTGATCGGCGGACAGGGATCAGAGCACATCACGGCCGAGGAGCTCGGTACCAGGATCGGTACGATCAATTACGAGATAACCTCGCGCATTCCTTCGCGCGTTCCGCGCCTGTACCTCAACGAGCAGCACGCTGAGCGAGCCGAGGGGCTACCGAGCGATCTAGAAAGAGAGACCGTACATGAAGGATCAGCGCGCGGAGAAGCTCGCGGAGATTCTGGTGGGGTACTCCACCAAGGTTAAGTCCGGGGAGCTCGTGAGCATTCGTGGGCCCTACGTGGCCGAGCCCTTGCTGCTGGCTCTCTACAATCGGTGTCTGGACGCAGGCGCCCACCCCATCCTGCGTGCCTCACTGCCAGAAGCGACGCCTGCCTTCTACCGCAACGCATCCGAGGAGCAGCTCCAGTATGTCTGGGAGACAGATCGCGGGCTGATCGAGAACCTCGACGTGGCTTTCAACGTCATTGCCGAGACCAACACGCGCGAGCTGTCGCGCGTCGACCCCGCCCGCCAGGTCCTTGTCTCGAAGTCTCGCAAGCCGCTCACGGACGTCTTCTTCAAGCGATCTGCAGCCGGGGAATTGCGTTGGAACGTGACGTTGTTTCCCACCGCCGCCCACGCGATGGAGGCGCAGATGAGCCTTGTTGAGTATGAGGACTTCTTTTACGGCGCCTGCTTGGTGGCGGCAGAGGATCCCGTCGCCGAGTGGCAAAAAGTCGCCGGGCGTCATGCTCGAATGATCGACTGGATGCAGGGGCGCAACGAAGTCCACATCGAAGGCGAGGGCACCGACCTGATCCTCGAGGTGGGGGGCCGGACGTTTATCGCGGCCAACGGCGAGTGCAACTTCCCCGACGGCGAAATCTTCACCGGCCCCATCGAAACCAAGACCCGCGGCGTGGTCAGCTTCAGCTACCCGGCCCTCTACGGCGGCCAGTCTGTGGAGGGGATCAAGCTCGAGTTTGAGGGAGGCAGGGTCGTGAAAGCCACGGCGGAGAAGAACCAGGACTTCCTGCAGTCCAAGCTCGATACCGACGAGGGTTCGAGCACCCTGGGTGAGTTGGGAATCGGCACGAACTTCGGCATCCCCTCCTTCACTGGGGAGATCCTGCTGGACGAGAAGATGGGGGGCACCGTCCATCTCGCCATCGGTGCGTCCTACCCGGAATCGGGTGGGACCAACGAGTCCGCGGTGCATTGGGACATGGTGTGCGACCTCAGAGATGGGGGCCGTATCTCCGTCGACGGCGATATCTTGATGGAGAACGGTAAGTTCACGGTCGTCTGAGGCAACCGCGTTTTGGTGGCCCCCAACCGATAGTTGACCCTCCCGCCGCCGCCGCTCTACTGTGAGCTCACACCCAACATCACGGACGGAGCACTTAATGCCGAACGCCCCCAGCTCTCCGGCGCTCATCGACATCGACACGGTGCGTGCTGCCGCCCTGTCGTGCACAAAGTGCCGGCTCGCCGCCGGCCGGACCCAGGTGGTGTGGGCGGCCGGCAACCTCGAGGCCGACCTTCTGTTCATCGGGGAGGCGCCCGGTTTCCACGAGGATCGTGAGGGCGAGCCGTTCGTCGGCGCCGCGGGCCAGTTACTCGACAAGTTGTTGGGTGAAATAGGACTCGATCGGACGAAGGCAGCGATCGTCAACGTGATCAAGTGCCGGCCCCCCTCAAACCGCGACCCGCAAGAGGATGAGATAGACGCGTGCCGTCCCTATCTGGAGGCCCAGATAGACCACATGGCACCGCGGGTGATCGTCACCCTGGGCAACTTTGCGACCAGGTTCATCCTCGAGTCCAACGTCGGAATAACACGAGCGCGCGGCCGTAAGTACCGCAGGGGGCAGGCGACGGTCGTTCCTACCTTCCACCCGGCGGCGGCGCTTCGAGGCGGGCGCTTCGGTGGGGTCAGCCCGATCGATGCCATTCGTCAAGACCTCTCCGTGGTCAGGGCCGTGCTTGACGAGCCGCCGCCCCAGAAGCAGCCTCCCCTCGAAGACGAGGCCGCGGCTTCGGAACAACTCGACCTCTTCTGAGGATTTAGACGGTAGCGGGCCATGAACCGGGCACTCACCGTCGTGAGCAACTCCCTCGCGGAGACCAGCATCTTGGGCACATCGCTGGCCCCCGTCCTGGTGCCCGGGGACGTGGTCACCCTCTCCGGCGACCTCGGCGCGGGGAAGACGACCTTCGTGCAGGGGGTTGCCTCGGCGCTCGGAGTGACGGGCCCGGTGACGAGCCCGACCTTCGTGATAATCCATCACTACGAGGGTCGCTTCCCGGTCCTCCACCTGGACGTCTATCGCCTCGACTTCATCCAGGAGGTGCTTGATCTCGGATTCGAGGAGTTGCTTCAGCCCGACGCGGTCATGCTGGTGGAGTGGGGAGAGGCCGTGTCGCCCCTGCTCCCCCGCCGGTATCTGGACGTCGAGATCAGGCGGACGGACGACGGCGACGATGCCCGCAGGTTCGCTTTTCGGGCCGTGGGACGGGAGTGGGAGCGAAAGCTCGAGCGCGTGAGGGTGACCGCGGAAGCGCTGTTGGATGCGGCGTCGCTAGACGGTTCCGGTGGATCTCGTTTTTCGTACCGGCCCACCCTCCGGACACGCGACCATGGGTCGGGAGCGGACGAGAAGAACGCGGAGGCATAGTGCACCTCCCCAAAAATACGGACGCATTCGAACGCCCCTGCATCCCTGCTCGGGTCGTTTCGCGTCGCTCACGTACCTTCCAGGTACGCTCGCTCCTCGCGCCTAGCTATCAGGGCGCAGTGACGCTCTCGGTGCTGGCCGTATTTACGGTGCGGAGCACCTGATGCTGGTCCTCGGGATCGAAACCTCGACCCCACAAGCGAGCGTTGCCCTCGGCTCAGAGGAGGGCGTGATCGCGAGCGCCCTGGTGGCGCGGGGGGCCACTTACAACGAATTTCTGCTGCCCGCGATCACATTCTGCTTGAATTGGTCCGGCTCGGACTGGCGCAACCTCACCGGCGTGGCAGTGGGTTTGGGCCCGGGGCTGTACACGGGCATGCGAGTGGGGGTAGCGACGACCAAGGCACTGGCTCAGGCGCTGGCCGTCCCGATCGTGGGCATTGCCAGCCTCGACCTGCTCGCCTACGAGGTTCGCTACTCGCCGAAGACCATTTGTGCGGTCCTAGACGCCCGGCGCTCGGAGGTCTTTCACGCCTTCTACCGAAGCTCGCCCGGAGGGATCCAGAGGATGACCGAGTACAGGGTGGAGAAGCCGGGTCAGCTCGCGGTCGGCATCGGCTCCCGTCTCGAAGAGGTCCTCATGGTCGGCAACGGGGCGCTTCTCCACCGCGAGGAGTTTGAAGAGCTCGGTTCGGTGGCCGAGATAGGAACCATGAGTCATGCTTTCCCCGATGCGCGCTCGCTCGTCGAGCTCGCCATTCCGCGCCTGATTCGGGAAGAGTTCGATTCCCTCTTCGAGCTGCAGCCTCTGTACTTGAGACGCTCTGCCAAGCGCATTCAGTGGGACAGGATTCGCCAAGCCCGGAGTGCAACTTGAGCGCCGTGGCTCGCAGGCCCCAGGAAGAGACGGGCGATGTCGAGCTCATTCGGATGAGGCGTCGCCACTTGCGTCGCATTCTGGCAATCGAGGGCCGCGTCTACCCGCGTCCGTGGAGCGCCTCGCTGTTCCTCTCCGAGCTGGCGCAGCGTTCCTCGCGCAGTTACCTAGTGGCCCGGATGCACGGGCTGGTGGTGGGTTACGCAGGGATGATGTTCGCCGGGC
>JBPCPZ010000001.1:0-5000 GCA_050998655.1 Actinomycetota bacterium | reverse complement strand
CGCCCGCTGCCCCAGGCGGACCTGGCCTGGCGTCGCCCTGATCCGGGCCGCTCGCTCTACCTCACTATCGACAAGGACATTCAGTTTCAGACCGAGCTGTCCCTCAAAGCCGCCGCCGGACGCTATGGCGCCGAATCCGGCAGCGCGGTGGTCATGGACCCCCTCACAGGTGACATTCTGGCGATGGCGAGCTTTCCCTCCTTCGACCCCAATAGCTTCGAGCGCTATTCCGGGAACACCTATCGCAACCGGGCGACGACCGATGTCTTCGAGCCCGGATCGTCCTACAAGATCGTTACTGCAGCGGCGGCTCTCGAAGAGCGCCTCGTGACGCCCTGGACGCGCTTCACGGTCCCCGACGAGCTGCCCTACCAGGACCGGGTCTTTCACGACTCCCATTACCACGAGACCGAGCAGATGTCGGTGTCGGAGATCATCGAGCAGTCTTCCAACGTGGGCACTATCAAGATCGGTCTCGAGCTGGGATCACGCCGGCTCGATCACTACGTCCGCAAGTTTGGGTTCGGCTCGGCGTCGGGACTGGGTTTCCCGGGCGAGTCCGAGGGCCTCGTGCTCGATCTCGATGAGTGGTCGGGGACGACCGGAGCGACGGTGCCGATCGGCCAAGGAGTGGCCGTTACCACGGTTCAGATGGCCGCCGCCTACTCCGCCCTGGCGAACGGCGGCGTATGGCTGGAACCGCGCCTGGTGTCGGGTGCGGCAGGTCAGGATGGCTCCGTGGAACGCATGCCGGCGGGGTCGAGGCACAGGATCGTCTCTGCCAAGACGGCGCGGCAAATGAACGACATGCTGACCCGGGTGGTCAAGCGGGGCACCGGGCTGGAAGCTCAGGTGCCCGGCTACACAGTGGCCGGCAAGACCGGCACGGCCCAGAAAGCTCTCCCCGAGGGCGGCTACGGCAACTCCTACGTGGCTTCGTTCGCGGGTTACGCGCCGGTCGAGGACCCCGCCGTGGCGGTGGTCGTGATGCTCGACGATCCACGTCCGATCTGGGGAGGAGCGACCGCGGCCCCCACCTTCTCCGACATAGCGGACTTCACACTCATAAAGCTCGGCGTGCCTCCCTCCACCAACGCTCGGCGAGCCGCAGCTCAGCGCGAGGCCGCAGTCGAAGGCGTCGCAGATCCGCACGATTAGTGGGTATTCAAGGTCACCGAAGGGGGCGGCGATGAGCCCCCCCCAGAGCACCGTCGGGGATCTGGCTCGGTCGGCGGGAGAACTACTCGTCGAGGTCAGGGGTCCAACAGATCAGGTGATCACAGGGCTGGCTTATGACTCGCGCCGCGTGGGGGCCGGCGACGCCTTTACGTGCGTCGTCGGTCTAAAAGCCGATGGTCACCAGCATGCCGGCGCTGCGGTGGCTGCCGGTGCCTCGGCCCTGATCTCGGAGCGGGTCCTGGATCTGGGAGTGCCCGAGATCGTGGTGACCAGCGCCCGGCGTGCGCTCGGCCGGCTCGCCGCCGAGCTCAACGGGCAGCCCGGCGCCCGCCTCGAGCTCTTGGGCATCACCGGCACCAACGGCAAGACGACCACTGTCTACCTGCTCGAATCGATCTGCCGAGCCGCGAGACGTAGCACCGGTCTCATCGGAACCATCGAGTGCAAGGTGGCCGGAGCCTCCCGGCCCGGAGTCAGGACGACTCCGGATTCCCTCGAGCTACAAGGCCTGCTCACGGAGATGGAGGAGGCCGGGGTCACCTCGGTCGTCATGGAGGTCACCTCGCACGCTTTGGTGCTCCACCGCGTCGAGGGACTGTGCTTTGAGTCGGTGGCGTTCACGAACCTCTCGCAGGACCATCTCGATTTCCACCACGACATGGAGGACTACTTCGCCGCCAAGAAGGAGCTCTTCACTCCGCAGAGAGCGCGTCGAGGCGCGGTCAACGGCGACGACGTCTACGGACGCAAGCTCCTAGCGGACAAGGCGATCGAGCTGATCTCCTTCGGGCTTGCGCCCGACGCCAACGTGCGTGGTCACGATGTACGCCTGGGACGCAGGAGCAACGACTTCGTCATCTCCGTGAAGGGAGTCGAGGGGATAGATGAGGCGGAGATCAATGTGGTCTCGGGCCTCGTAGGAGAGTTCAATGTATCGAACTGCCTCGCCGCCTGTGCGGCGGCGCTGGGGGCCGGGATGTCGCTCGAGGACGTCCAACAAGGGCTCGCAGAGGTCGGGGCGGTTCCGGGCCGCTTCGAGCCGATCGATCAGGGCCAGCCCTTCGCGCTGGTTGTCGACTACGCCCACACGCCCGACTCCTTGGACAACGTACTGGCGCAGGCAAGAAGACTGGCCTCATACACCTCGGGCCGGGTCGTGTGCGTGTTTGGCTGCGGCGGCGACAGGGACCGCGGCAAACGCCCCCTGATGGGCGTGGCCGCGGCGCGCGGAGCAGACGTTGTCATCGTCACTTCCGACAACCCTCGTTCGGAGGATCCCGAGGCGATAATCGCAGAGATCCTCAAAGGAGTGCAGGCGCAACGTGCTGCGGGCGCGGATGCCGTTTTCGTAGGCCGCGCAGATGCAATCGCAGCAGCATGCGCTCTCGCCCGGCCCGGAGATGTCGTGGCGATCTGTGGCAAGGGGCACGAGACCGGTCAAGAGTTCGCGGACGCGACGATCCCGTTCGACGACCGCATTGTGGCGCGCGCTGCGTTGCAGGAGGCCGGCTGGTGATCAGCATCATGCTTGCGGGCTTTGCGGGGCTCGCGCTGTCTCTGTTGGGCACCCCGGTTGCGATCCGCGCATTTCGTCGCCGGGGCTGGGGCCAGCTTATTCGTGAGGAAGGACCCAAGGCGCACTACGAGAAGCGAGGCACGCCGACGATGGGCGGGCTCGTGATATTGGGGGCCGCGCTGTGCGGATACTTTTTGGGGCACATAGGTACCGGGGGACTGATACCAATGCGCGACAGCGGCCTGCTGGCGGTGGGTGCGACGGTTGCCTTTGCAGGGCTCGGTTTCGCGGACGACTTCATCAAGATAAAGATGTCGCGCTCTCTCGGCTTGCAGAAACGAGCCAAGTTCTTGGGCCAGCTCGCGATAGCGGGAGTGTTCGGCTTTCTTGCAGTGCGTGTCGTGGGAGTCGCCACCGACGTGTCGTTCTTTCGCTCGACACTATTGGACCTAGGCATCTTCTTCTTCATCTGGGTGTTCCTGATGATCGCGGCCTCCTCCAACGGGGTGAACCTGACCGACGGGCTCGACGGGCTCGCGGTGGGTTCCTCCGCGCAGGTCCTGGCCGCGTTCGTGGTCGTCGGCTTCTGGCAGTTCCGGCACCAGGCCTTTTACGACATCGACGAAACGGGCTCGGACCCCTTCGAGATCGCAATCTTCGCCGCCGCGATGTTCGGCGCCTGTGCGGGCTTTCTGTGGTGGAACACGGCGCCGGCCAAGATATTCATGGGCGATACGGGTTCTCTGATGCTGGGCGGCTGCATGGCGGTTATGGCTATCCTGCTGAACACTCAGTTGTTGCTCGTGATACTCGGTGGGCTCTTCGTCGTAGAGACGTTGTCGGTGATCGTACAGGTGATGGTGTTCCGGCGAACCGGCCGAAGGATCTTCCTCATGGCTCCCATACATCATCATTTTGAGCTGGCCGGCTGGCCTGAGTTCACGGTCATCGTCCGCTTCTGGGTGCTCTCAGGCCTCTCCGTGGCCTTCGGCTTGGGCCTCTTCTATGCGGACTTTCTGTCCAAAGGGGGGCTCAGGTGACCCCCTACGAAGGCGTTCTCGCGCTCGTGGTGGGCCTCGGATCGTCGGGGTTTGCTGCGGCACGTGCGCTGCATGCCGCGGGGGCGCGAGTGCGGGTCACCGACGGCTCGGACGATGAAGGTGTGCGGGCGCGCGCCGCCCAGCTACAGGCGCAGGGAATCGAGGTCGAGGTTGGAGGACACGTGGCCGCAATTCAAGATGTGGGCCTCGCCGTGGTGAGCCCGGGCATCCCGCTCGGAACCGGGATCGTCTCGAGCCTTATGAATGCAGGAGTAGAGACAATCTCTGAGATCGAGCTCGGCTATCGTTTGGCGCGCGCCGACATTCTTGCAGTGACGGGAACCAACGGCAAGACGACCACGACCGAGCTTCTGGCGGCAATGCTCGACAACGCGGGCGTTGTATCGATGGCGGCAGGCAACATAGGTACTCCTTTGACTGAAGCAGTCGCCTCTATCGGAGAAGGCGGGGCGATCGTGACCGAGGTGTCGAGCTTTCAGCTTGCGCTCACGAAGGACTTCAGGCCGCGCGTGGCGGTCGTGCTCAACGTTGCGGAAGACCACACCGATTGGCATGGGAATGCCGCCGCTTACGGCGCCGCCAAGGGCCTCATCACAAAGAATCAGGGACCTGCCGACACCCTGGTGTTCAATCGCGAGGATGCAATCGCGAGCGACATCGCCGTGCACACGAGCGCGCAGGCGGTTCCGTTTTCTGCGGTTACCGCGCCACCGAATGGAATGGGTGTCGCCAACGGGGAGGTGCGGTGGAGAAAGGAGCCGCTGATGGACGCCGCCGAGCTCTCGCTGCCGGGGCGAGCCGGCGCGGACGATACCCTTGCAGCCGCGGCGGCCGCGCTCTCCTATGGCGCCGGGCGCGCCGCGGTGATCGAAGCCGCTGGCAGCTTCCAACCTCTCAGTCACCGTCTCGAGACCGTTGCCACGGTGAGCGGCGTCACCTTCATCGATGATTCCAAAGCGACCAACCCCCATGCCACCCTCGCGGCGCTCGAAGGCATGAGCGAGGTCGTCCTGATAGCCGGTGGCCGCAGCAAAGGCATCGATCTGCGGGTTCTGAAAGCCTCCGTGCCACCGGTCGTAGCGGTTGTGGCTCTCGGCGAGGCGTCACCCGAGATCGTCTCTGTATTCGAATCCCTCGTGCCCGTCGCGACTGAGACCTCGATGGAAGGCGCCGTTCTGCGTGCTTTCGAGGCGGCAAGAGAGCATGGATCCGTCCTGCTGTCTCCCTCGTGTGCGAGCCTTGAC